>CBDUTA010000083.1:0-11587 GCA_965369785.1 uncultured bacterium | reverse complement strand
ATAGCTCATATTGAGCTACAACGTTCAAGACTTAAAATCTACGAGATCAATTTGTTCAGGCGGTCAGCCCCCCCCCGGTCAGCTTCTTTTCCCCCGGCTCCAGCACCAGATTGCGCCATTCGTCGACATGGAGCTTGAAATCGCCCGGGACAAAGGTGGTCGAGCCGTACTCCAGGATAACGGCCGGTCCCTGAAGACGGTTCCCGGGACGCAGTCGTTCGCGCAGGTAAAAGGCGGTGGAAACCGGACCGCCATCCAAAAACACCGGCTTTTCCTGAATCATCGCATCCTGGGGAGGCTCCTTGGATTCCAAGGGAAATTTGGGGATAGCCAGGGGAGGAAATCTTCCCAAACCCCGGACTCTGAGGTTAACGATTTCCAGGGGAAGCCGGGGATTTGAATAGCCATACAATTGTTGATGCAGCTTGTGAAAGCGCTCACCAAAATCGGGGCTCAAGGGAAGATTCAACTCATAGGACTGCCCGACATAGCGAACATCCAGGGTCTGTTCCAGCAGCAGGTCTTCGTCCTTAAAGTCTTCCTGAGAGAGCTGTCGGCGGATCCTCTCCTCCAGAGGTTGGAAGGCCTGCTTCAAACGGGTCAGCAAATCAGGCTCCTGCGAATGCAGGAGCACGGTCAAAGAGGTGTCTTTCACCACATTGGCGCGGAGAATTCCCTGCGCTGAGAGCATTCCCGGATGAGGAGGGACCACGACTCGCGGCATCAGTAAGGCTCGCGCCAACTCGCAGGCATGCAGTCCTCCCGCTCCTCCAAAACTCACTAAAGTGAAATCCCGGGTATCGTACCCTTTCTGCAGGGATATCAAGTGAATGGCTCCCTCCATCTGGGTATTGACAATTTCCAGAATTCCCTCGGCAATATCAACCGCTTCCCAGGTCTTCTGGGAATTCCGGGGCAGCTTCCCTGCTAATTCTTCCAGCCTGGCTCGAATTTTTTCCGGGTAGAGCTTCAGGTCTCCACCCAAAAAGTAGTCCGGATCCATGCGCCCCAGAAAGAGATGGGCATCGGTGACCGTTATCTCCTCTCCCTTGCCGTAACAGACAGGCCCGGGGTCTGCTCCGGCACTTTGGGGACCCACTCTCAACAAACCACCGGAATCGATTTTGGCCATCGAACCACCTCCGGCTCCAACCGTGTGGATTCCAATCATCTGAAGGGGGATGGGCTGGTGATCGATCGTGGCTTCGTTGGTCGTCAAGATCTGATCCTCGCACAGACAGACATCCGTGGAGGTTCCCCCCATGTCAAAGGTGATGATCTTCTTATAACCTGCTTCATTCAACAGCTTAAAGGCTCCAACCACACCTCCCGCGGGACCCGAAAGAAGGGTGCGAAGGGGTTCCACACTCCCGGAGGTTGCAGGGATCGATCCTCCATTGGACTGCATGATGGTTAGCTTCCCTTTCTGGATCAGAGAATGGCTGCTCAATCGGGAAAGATAGCTGGACATGAGAGGGGTCAGGTAGGCGTTGATGACGGTGGCCGAAGTGCGCTCATATTCACGAAACTCAGGGAGAACCTGGTGAGACAGAACGACGGGAACCTGGGCGAACTCCAGGGCCTCGGCGATGAGCTTTTCGCTCTTGGGATTAAGGTAACTGTACAGAAAGACCACTGCAATGGCCTCCGGCGACACTTCTTCTACTTTTTTTCGAAGCCCGTCCAGGCTTCTCTTGTCCAGAGCTATGAGTTGTGTGCCGTCACGCAGCGTCCGCTCCTTGACTCCCAGACGAAAGTCTGCGGCAACCAGCGGCTTGGGCCGAGAGGAAGAAAGTGAATAGAGTTGAGGCCTGTTCTGACGACCAATCTCCAGAAGGTCTTCAAAGCCTTCATTGGTAATGAGTAAGGTTTTGGCGCCCTTTCTTTCCAAAAGAGCATTGGTGGCAACGGTCGATCCGTGTTGGATTAAAAAGCCCTCTCGGCTTCCCAGGATTTGAGCAAGTCCCTCCAGCACCGCTTTTTCCGGATGGTCCGGAGTGGAAGGAAGTTTGAAAACCCTGACCTCGCTATCCTCCAGAACCACGAAGTCCGTAAACGTTCCTCCCGTATCCACTCCAATTCGCAGCAAGATCTTCTACCTCCTCAAGATTTCTCGGAAAAATGCTAAAATACACGACCAAGGCAGTCATCGGCAAATGAAACAACAGGAACTTCTCCGGAAAATTTACTGGATTTCTGCAGTACTCACCGGGGTCATTCTGGCCTTTCTGGCCAGTGTCATCTTCTTGAATCCCTCATCGGTGGGCAATCCCCGCTTCGTATGGAATGTCAATTTATGGGCGTTAGCCTGGGCCCTGAACTTTGTCATCGTATTGGTGCTTTTCTTCCTTTTGGCTCGCAACCTGGTCAAGCTCTTTTTCGAATATCAGAGAAACCGTCCAGGCAGCCGAATCAAGACCAAGCTGGTGGTTACCTTGACCGCCTTTTCCCTGTTACCCACTCTGATCATGGCCTTTCTGGCTTTCGGACTCATCAACCAAAATCTCAGGCAGTGGTTCAGCTCTCCGACGGAACAACTCCTGGAGTCCTCACAATCGATTTCTCGCAGTTACTACCAGCAAAACCGGGTGTTCCGGCTTTCCACCACTCAGTTTCTGGCTCACCAGGTGGATCCAGAGACCTTGCAGCCCACAGAGCCGTTCGAGGACCTGCTTCAAGAGTATGGTTTCGATGGGGTAGCCCTCTTCGATCATCAGCTGCGGAGCATTCATACAAGCGGGGAATGGTTTCAGGGTCAGCCCCTTGAGTCCGACATCCAGCAAGTCTTGCAAGGTGAAGAATATTACCGTGTGGAGCGACGAGTTGACCAGGATCTAGGAGTCGTCGGGGTTCCTGTTCAAGCTCTCTCAGGCTCCGTTGAGGGTGCTCTCTTTGTCCATTTCGTTATCCCCCGAAGCGTCGCCTTTCACCTCATCCAGGTGAATGATGCCTCCAACAAGTACGAGGCCATCAAGGGAGGCGTCGGCCAGCTCGAACTCAACTATTTCTCCATATTGGGCCTGGCCACCCTGGCCATCGTGTTTGGTTTTGTGTGGCTGGGAACCTATATCGCCAAAAGGCTAACCGTTCCTTTGGAGGCTTTAGCGGAGGGCTCTCGCGAATTGGCGGAAGGCAATCTGGATCACCGTGTCGAGGTTGCCGCCGTGGATGAGCTGGGAATTCTGGTGGATTCGTTTAATCAGATGGCTGAAGAAATAAAACAGAGCAGGCAGAAGCTGGTCAAAGCCAATACTGAACTGAAAGAGACGAACGTCCATATGGATGAACGCCGGCGCTACATCGAGACCATCCTCCATAATATCGCTACCGGGGTCATCAGCATTGATGAGTCCGATGTCATTCGGGCCATCAACGAAGCGGCCCTGAAAACCTTACAGCTGACCCGCGAAAATATATTGAACCGATCCCTGAGCGAGGTTGCAGACCCCCACCTGTATGAAGAGTTCCTGACCATTAAAAAGCGCGCCCGCCTATACGGCACCTATAGCAAGGAGGTGACTTTCAAGCGGGGCGAACGGGAGCTGCACCTGGCCACCACCATCACCGCCAATCCGGTTCCTTTTCAGGAGGAACGTGAATACCTCATTGTCCTGGATGATTTGACGGAACTGATCAAAGCGGAAAAGTTCGCCGCCTGGCAGGAAGTAGCCCGCCGCCTGGCCCATGAGATCAAGAATCCCCTGACTCCCATTCAACTTTCGGCGGAGCGAGTGGAAAAGCGCTTCGAAAAAATTGCCCTGGCCCATCCTTCCTCCCCGGAGATCCGCCAGTTTCAAAAGGTCTTGACAGACTCCATGCGGATCATTGCGGCCGAAGCCAATATACTCAAGACGCTGGTGGAGGAATTCTCCCGATTCGCTCGACTTCCAATCTGCAAGCCGGTCAATGTTCGAGTTCACGAACTGATTGATCAAACCCTGGCCCTCTACGGCGGCGGACCGGAAAAGGTGCAGATCAAAAAGATCTTCGATCCCAAGGTCGGCACCATCAAGATCGATCCTGAACAGATGCAGCGCGCTTTCATCAATTTAATCGACAACTCTCTCGATGCACTGGCAGAAGCCCAGACCGATCGGTGCATCCTGATACAGACCCATTTTAATCACAGCCGTGAATCGGTCAGCATTGAATTTCAAGACAACGGCATCGGCATCTCGCCGGAAGATTACGAGCATCTTTTCCTGCCCTATTTTTCCACCAAGAAGAAAGGCACTGGCTTGGGGCTGGTGATTGTTCGTCAAATTGTCTCCGAGCACAATGGGTTCGTGCGGGCAAAACCCAATCAACCCACCGGAACACGGCTGATCCTGGAACTGCCCGTAAACTGACAACCGCCGGATAAGGAAGCGTACCAATCACCAAATTCGCGATGAGTAAAGGGAAGCTTCTCATTGTTGACGACGAAGAAAACATCCGCATTTCCCTTCAGGCGATTCTGCGGGACGAGGGCTACCAGGTCGATGCGGTTTCCTCGGGTGAAGCCTGCCTGGAAAAGGTGAAGAAGAGTAAATACGATGCGATTTTTCTCGACATCTGGATGCCGGGAAAAGACGGGATCGAAATACTCAAGGGAATCCGAAGTCAACGTCCCAGTCAATACGTGATCATCATTTCGGGACACGGGACCATAGGAACAGCCGTACAGGCCACCAAACTGGGCGCCTTTGACTTCATTGAAAAACCCCTTTCTCTGGAAAAGGTGATGCTGGTCCTTCGTCACGCCTTCAAGCAGAAGAATCTGGAGGACGAAAACAGGACTCTGAAGGATTTCATTCGCCGGGAAACCATGATGATCGGAAGTTCGGTCCCCATGAAAGCCCTGCGCCAACAGATTGAGTATGCCGCCCCCACTGAAGGGAGAATTCTGATTTACGGGGAGAACGGGACCGGAAAAGAGCTGGTGGCCAGACTGCTTCACCTCAACAGCCCTCGCAAAGAGAAGCCCTTCATTGAAGTGAACTGTGCCGCCATTCCCGATGATCTGATCGAGAGCGAATTGTTTGGTAGCGTCAAGGGAGCCTATACAGGGGCCACGGAGAGTCGGAAAGGGAAATTCGTCCTGGCCGACCGCGGGACACTGTTTTTGGACGAAGTCGGGGATATGAGCCTGAAGACCCAGGCCAAGGTACTCCGGGTTCTGGAGGAGCAGAGATTTCACCCCGTGGGCAGCAATGAAGCCATTGAGGTGGATGTTCGCGTCATTGCAGCCACCAACAAGAACCTCGAGCAGGAGATCGAGAAGGAGAACTTCCGGCAGGACTTGTTCTTTCGCCTCAACGTCATTCCCTTTGAGGTGCCTCCTCTCAGAGAGAAAAGGGAAGACATCCCTGAACTGGTGGATCATTTCATGGAGGGCTTTTGCCGGCGTTATGGCAAACCCAAAAAGCGGGTCCGGGCCCAGGCTATGGAGAAACTGGTGTCGCACCACTGGCCCGGCAACGTCCGGGAACTCAAAAATACCGTAGAACGTCTGGTCATCATGGTTCCCGGGAAGGTGGTCACCCTTTCCGATCTCCCCTCCTCCATGATCAAACCGTCTCCGGACGCCAGGCAGGGAAACTCTCTGAGCTGGCAGGAAGCTCGAGAGAAATTCGAACGCCAGTTCATCCTGGATAAGCTGGCGGAAAACAAGGGCAACATTTCTCGAACCGCCGCCGCCATCGGAATGGAACGAACCCACCTGCACCGCAAACTGAAAGCCTACGATATCAAGGTGAAGTAGGGGGGCGCAGACCACAGACCGGGGGAGTCCTGACCAGATGGATCTGATAGATTGTGAGTCTTGGAAAGTACCCGGTTAAAAGCTGGCCCGAACAGTTAGGGGGCACCCGCTAGTGGTCAGACGCAGTCAGAGCCGTGGGCTTTAGCCCACGGGCCAGCCGGAATGTGGGAGGCACTCCTCAATGAAGTAGGGATTTCCGGAATGTGGGAGGCACCTCAGGTGCCGAATCCGAAAATCCGGGGCTGTTTTGTGGCTGTTCGGCACCCGAGGTGCCTTCCGATCGTGGTCGGCGCCACCCGCCTTGCGGGTCGCACAACACAGGCGTTGCTGCAGCAGAGAATTGGTGCATAATCCGGACTAGGATAAACAGCGAAACATCAACCAGATCGTGAATTCCACTACTCTGTTCTTGGGTCTGATCTTTGGTTCGATCGGCATGGGGTACTTGATCTATGGCAGGAAACAAAAGCACGGGATTGCACTTCTGAGCGGTGTTGCGCTTTGCGTTCTCCCCTATTTTGTATCTGACCTCTTGTTCCTCACTCTTATGGGTGTGGGTATCCTGGCTTTGCCGTTCCTTTACAAACCTTAGTCCGGCCAATGTGGCATATGCTTTTGAGTGGATACTAGGAAAACAATGGAGAAGAACAGAGGAGAAGAGTCGAGCGTGGAACCTACGAGCGTAGGACACACGAGTGCGCAACAGAAGCAACAGACTCTCATTGTGGTGGATGATGAGGACAAGATCATCCGCTACGCTCCCCGCAGTGATTGTCATGCGGGCGACGGCCTTTTACACAGAGGGGTGGCCATACTTCTTCACAACAGCAAAGCTGAAGTCCTTCTTCAAAAAAGGAAACACGACCTTTTTGATCATCTTTGGGATCTGACAGGAGCCACCCATCCGCTGCACCTGGAGGACAGAGACGAGAGCTACCCGGAAAGCGGAATCCGGTGTTTGCAAGCCGAGTGGGGAATCGAGGCGCCTTTGCACCGGGTGCTGGACTTCACCTATCTGGAGCGGGACAAGAACCGATGTGAGAATGAATACTGCGTTTTACTGACCGGAAAGTATGACGGCGAATTGCATCCCAACCCCCAACACATCTACGAGTTTCGATGGGTGACCTGGAGTCAACTGGTTCAGGAGCAGATCGAGGAGCCGGAAAGGTTCACGGCCTGGCTCAAAAAGGCTGTTGAACACTTAGAAGGAAGCCCCTTTTAAGGGTCCTCAATTTTACCCCTTGATAAAACTGACCATTTGCTCGGTCACCTCATCCGGATATTCCTGGAAGGCGTAGTGCCCGCAATGGTTGAACACGTGCAGCTGGGTTCTTTCCACCACCCTGCTGATGATGTTGTAAAGACTGATCCCGAAGGTGTGAGCGCCAGGGGGATCGTTGTGGGCCCAAAGAAGTAAAGTCGGGGCCTTCAAGCGGCCTGCCTTCATCCCCTCCAGGGTTTCCCGCTTCACCTCGTCGTACCACCACCTTCCCCCCATCCTGGGGCTCTCCTTCACTTTCTCCGGGTTGAGCTTGCGCCACCGAGCGGTCAGCTCCAGCATTTTCTTCTCGGCTTCCTTGCGTTTGGGAAGCAGGGCCACCTGCAGTTCCGCCTCAACGTAAGCATCGGTCACGTATTCTTTATGAAAGACGCTGGGATCGGACAACAGGGCTTGACGTATGGATGTACTGCTCGGCGGTGACGGAGCCGCTGCAGGAGGCGGAGTGGCGGCCCGAGGCCTGCGATCTGCGGCAGGATCATCCGGGGCCAGGGTCCTGCTGTTGAACAGGACCAGGTTCTCGACCATCTCCGGGTGCTCCGTAGCCACAGCTGCAGCGGGCAGAGCCCCTCTGGAGTGGCCCACCAGGTGGGCATTCTGGAGACCTAATGTCTTCATGAACCGATAGAGGTGCTCGATGACCGCCTCCATCGTGTAGTCCGCAGCACTTCGAGGATTATCCGTATAGCCCTGGCCCAGCTTGTCGAGCACATACACATGGAAGTGAGCGGTCAGAGGATCAAAGATGGGTCTCCAGCAATTGGCAGAAACCTTGGACCCGAAGTGACCGCCGTGAACCAGCACCATGGGTTCTCCGCTTCCCCCTTCAAAGTAGCTGGTTTTGATCCCATCGACATCGACGAACTTAGCCCCTCCCATGGTCGCCGCGTCAGACTTGGTTGATGTGAAGAAAGGCAAGACGGCCAGACCGGCCACGGATTGCTTGAAAAAAGCTCTTCTTTGAAGTTTCATCCCGCTGCTCCCTCCTTTGCGACTGAACAGAAGACGGTCCTAAGACACTAGAGGGTCAGAGAATGAAAAGCAATGGGAGAGTTCTTGGCAACTGGCCTCAAACTCTCTTCAGCGGGCCAGCAGATCGGGGCTGATGTCCGAGAGCAACTGGTGCCGGTAGATCTCGGCTTTTTTGACCTGCATGCTCTCCAGAGGATTGAAATCATCGGTGATCACGAACCCCTGCTCGCTGCTGACGCTGCGCTCGTATTTCAACAGGTTATCCAGGATCAGGCTTCCCAGCGGTGAGGGAGCGATCTTCACTTCATTCGCTTTAAAATCAAGCGGCCGGGTGGAGGCGAAAAAGACGTGATCGGTCAACTCTGTTTCCAGTGCCGAAACGAAGACCCGATGAAAAGGAAAGACCGCTTCGATGGTCTTGGCGACCGCGGCTGCCGGCTTCGCTTGCTCGCCTTCGGCATAGCCGTAAAAGTTCAGGGCCAGTATGCCACCGTCGTTCAGAAGCGAGCGCAGGTCCTGGAGCATCTCCACGCTTAGCAGGTGGGAGGGAACTACGCCCCGGCTGAAGCAATCGTGAATGATAAAATCGTATTTCTTAGTGAGACGTCGAACCTCGTAGCGGGCGTCCCCCAGGATCAGCCGGCCGGGATGATTGAAACCGAAGTAATCCTTAGCCGCCCCTGCCACCTCGGGATCGATTTCAATCGAGTCGGTTTCAATCCCGTATCGACTCAGCAGCTTGGGGAGCTGGCCGGCACCCAAACCGATGAGCAAGGCGCTTCGTCCCTGGGGATGAAAGCGGGGAAGCGCTTCCAGGATGTACAGATAGGGGAATTGGGCTTCCCCCGTGTTCAGATCAATAGCACCGATGGTCGAAGAATCCGAAAGCAGCCAGCGTAGCTGGCGTTCGCTCTCATCGACCACCCGAACCCTGCCGTAAAGGCTCTGGGCTTCATAGACGGTGGTGAAGCCGGGCGTACTCGGCAACCGGTCTCCTCCAAAGGAGAGGAGAAGCCCTACGATGGCCAGGGCGACAAACGGGAGAACCAGTAAGCCCAAGGTGTTCATCCTCGACTTCTCGTAAAAGGCCAGCACGGCCGCCAAAACCAGCAAACCGACACTCACTCCATAGAGGATGCTCTGCGTCCCCATCATGGGCAAAAGGAAAAACCCCAGCACCAGCGTACCCAGGACACTGCCCACGGTGCTGAAAGCATAGACCGAGCCTGAGGAGCGGCCCACGCTCTCCAGTCGGCTCGTACACAGCTGGATGACACGGGGTCCCACCATGGCCAACAGCGTGAGGGGAACGGAAAAAAGCAGCAGGGCGCTGGTGAAGGCCCCGGCCCGGACGCCCAGGGCGTTGGTCTGGAGTAAAACCGGGGTTTTGATGACGGGAATCAGTGCTGTGGACAGTGCAGCCAGAGCGATGCCGTGGGAGAGCTGGAAACGCTTGGCCCGATCGGCGGCGATGCCACCCAGGTAGTAACCCAGGGCCAGGGCAATCAGCGTCACCGAGATCAAGGAAGACCAGACAAACAGGCTGACCCCGTAAAACGGCCCCAGGATACGCGTTCCCAGGACCTCGATCATCATAATGGCGGCACCGGTTAAAAAGACGGCCAGATAGAGAAGCGTTTTATCGAAGGTGGCGACCGATCCGCCGCCTGGCCGGGCACCACCATCGTCGCTGGCCGCTGAGTTGCGGGTCTTTGCTTTTTTGTCTCGCCGTCCGGGTTTGGCCATCGGTGGGCTCATCTTAGCTTGGCAAAGGGGGTGGAGCAAGAGGTTGGATTGCCCTTTCGGCTCTCTGCTCAGTGCCTCATTCCATACAATACGGTGGCATTTGTGGCGAGCTCGGCCGCAGTCAAGAGGGCGCGAAGGGGTCAGGACGGTCAGCCAGTCAGGGGCTCCACCCACTGTGGGTGGGCCTGTGGGATAATCATTGGACCCATGCAGGAACACATTGACTTTTTCCTGGAATACCTCCAGTTTCAAAGGAATTACTCGGTTCACACTCTGAGAAATTACCGCAGTGATCTTCTCGAATTTTATCAATACCTGACCCGGGGAGGTGAAGACGCCCACCTCCATCTCCACCAGATCGACCACATCAGCATTCGCGATTTTCTGGGGCACCTGCACCAGAAAGGAAACGCCAAGACTTCGATTGCCCGCAAGCTGGCCTCCATCCGATCCTTCTTCCGCTATCTGTACAGCGAAGGGAAAGTTCCCTCCAACCCGGCCCGTCTGGTTCACAGTCCTCGATTACCGGAGCGGACACCCCGCTTTCTCACGGTTCGGGAAGTGGAAACCATCCTCGAGCTACCCGACGCGCACACCAACCGGGGAATCAGAGATCGAGCCATTCTGGAGCTTCTCTACGCCAGTGGTCTGCGTGTCAGTGAGTTGGTGAGCATCAACCTGGAAGATCTCTCGCTGGAACAACAAATCACCAAGGTGTACGGAAAGGGCAAGAAAGAGCGGCTGGTTCCATTCGGGAGAAAGGCTGAGCAGGCCCTTCGCCGTTATTTAGAAAAACGGGGGGCTTTGCTTCGTCGCCAAAAAACGGCTGGGGATCCAAATGCTTTTTTCTTGAATCTTCGCGGCTCACGGATCTCCGCTCGATCGGTTGAAAGGAACTTGAAGGAGTACATTAAGAAAAGCGCCCTGCTCCTGGACGTACACCCTCACCTTTTTCGACACTCCTTCGCCACTCACCTGCTCAATAATGGAGCGGATCTTCGTTGCATTCAGGAATTGCTTGGCCATGAGAATCTCTCCACGACTCAAAAATACACCCATCTGTCCATCAAAGAACTGATGCGGGTTTACCGAGACTCCCACCCTAAGGCTCATTAGCGGGGACAGTTCATTGATTCTCTACTGCATCAGTGAAACCATCCGTCAGGATTGGGAAGACTCCGGAAGGTGGGAGGCACTCGTGCCAAGGCACCTCAGGTGCATCCTCCCACATTCCTGCGCTTGAAACACGAATGCACGAAGTGAGGTGCCCCCCCCCACGTTCCAGAGGGTCTTTACCACTCGTAGTAAACGACACACCTCAGGCCGGCGTTTTCCCCGCTTCGTAAAGAGAACCTATGAACTGTCCCGGTTAGCTAGCCAAGGCTCCTGGCTTTTCAACCATTTACTTCAATATCTTTTTCTGTTAGATTGGCTGTCTTTCGGTGTTGAATAAAGGTTCAGTCTATGGTTCTAGTTAAAGATAAGAAGAGCGAGATCGTCTCCGACTACCAACTGCACGACAAGGATACGGGTTCGCCCGAAGTGCAGGTTGCCATAGTGACTGAGCGAATCAATTACTTGACGGGACACTTGAAAACCCATCAAAAGGACCATTCCTCTCGCCGCGGCCTACTCAAACTGGTGGGTCAGCGCCGGCGTCTACTGGATTACTTGAAGAAAACGGAGTTCAGCCGCTACAAGGGACTCATCGAGCGGTTGGGAATCCGCAAATAAGATTGATCCCAGCAAGAAAAGAGGCCCCGCTGGTAGGGGCTCCCAGTTATTGAGTGGTCAGTGAAGATGATCCTCTTTCCTTAGCTGTCTTCTTCTGGGCAAACGAGTTT
>CBDUTA010000082.1:0-11624 GCA_965369785.1 uncultured bacterium | reverse complement strand
GGATTGCCTGAACCTGGGCGGGAACGTTCCCTTTGAAGCGATGGCGGAAATGGTGGAGCATGAGCCGGTCAATCTCGTTTGTGTGGTGGCTTCAAACCAGGAACACCTCGCGCACCAGAAGTTTGAATCCTTGTCGAGGGTGGCCAACGACTATCGGATTCCCATTGTCCTGACCGGTGCAGGATTCGCCGATCCCGAAATCTCCCAACAGTTCGTCCATGACGAATACTTCCCCGATTTCCGCTCCTTTCAAAACTACATTCTCCGTCTGAGTTAAGCCGAGTGCAAGAAGCTCCGGAATGGCCCGTGGGCTGAAGCCCACGGCTCAGACTGCTCTCGTTGGCTCCAACAGAGCCGCAGGCTTTAGCCTGCGGGCCCGCCATCCCGGTCAGCCTCGGAACAGACTCTTGAGAAGGAAGAGAAGATTAGCGGGGCGCTCGGCCAAGCGGCGTACCAGGTAAGGTGCCCAGTGTGTCCCGAAGGGAACATAGACTCGCATCTTGTTTCCTCGCTGGATGATCTGATTCTGAGACTCGCGGCCGACCCCATAGACCATCTGATACTCGTAGTGGGAAAGGGGAACATCATGCTGGGCCGTGAAGCGGTGGGCCTGTTCGATCATCTCAACGTTGTGGGTGGCAATGGCCGTATAGGAAGGGGAAAGCAGGAGCAGTTCCAGCAGTTTGATGAAGTTTCGATCGACGTTCTGGCTTTTTGGGAAAGCGATATTAGCGGGCTCCATGTAGGCTCCCTTACACAATCGGATATTGCATCCGAGTGCACTGAGTTGGCGCACATCTTCCTGGCTGCGATACAGATAGGCCTGGATGACCACGCCGACATGATTTCCGTAAATGCTGAAAGTCTGCTGAAAAAGATCGAGGGTATCCTGGGTGTAGCGGGAACCTTCCATATCAATGCGCACGAAGTTGTTGAGTGCTCGAGCCGTGTCGAGAATCGCGCTCAAGTGCTCCGCACACACCTGGCGGTGGATTCCCAAACCCAATTGGGTGAGCTTGATGGAGATATTCGAGTCCACCCGATTTTCGTGGATCGCTTTCAGGAGAGAAATATAGGACTGGGCGGAGCGCTCCGCCTCGTTTTGGTCGCTGACCTCCTCTCCAAGAAGATTGAGGGAAGTCACGATGCCTTTCTCATTCAGGTCATGCACGAGGGTCATGGCCTCCTCGATGCTTTCCCCTGCAACAAATCGCCCCACCAAACCGGAACGCTTTCCCATCTGGGCAATGAAATTCACCAAAGTCCTACTTTGGGAAAGCTTCAGTATCAGAGTCCGAAAAAGCATGGTAGGACACCTGAAAACTGACCACTGACATCAATAATGGGCAGTTAGTTGTCTATCTTTTTCCGAAGTTCTCGGACGAGTTTCTGATACAGGTCCACCGCATTGAGCAGTTCTTGCTTGGAGACCTTTTCATCGGCCGTGTGGGCATCAAAGATGGAGCCTGGCCCAAACAGAAGGGGTCTTCCCAGTGGGCGCAGAACTGGAATATCGGTTCCATAACCTACAATCTTGGTAGGGAAGCCTTCAACGGTTTCCATTTCTTGAGGCTCACTGGTTTTCAACACCTCCAGCCGGCCTTGGCCGTCCACCTTCTCATTCAAGAGTGTCAGATAGTGCTGACTTTCAGACACGGTCCGGATGAGAATGTCGGCTTGTGCCTGGTCCGCCACCACGTTGGCGGCTCTCCCTCCTTCGATTGTTCCAACATTGAGATGAGTTTCGCCCAGGCGGGAATGGGTGGGAAACTCGGTTTCCCTTAAGCGGTTCAAGATATCAATGAGTTTCTCGATGGCCGAGTCTCCCTTTTCCGGATAAGCGGAGTGGGCCGCTACCCCCTGTGCAGAAATCCGAGCGTAGACAATTCCTTTGTGAGCGATCACCAGCTCATTGTCGGTGGGTTCCCCGTCAATAAAAAAGGAGCAATCGAGATTCAAATCCTGGACTTTGGCGGCCCCGATGCTATCGGTCTCTTCGCCCACGACAAAGAGGAGTCCGAAATCGGAGAAATCCTCCCTGAGTAAGGCCTCCGTGGCACAGATCATGGCAGCGGCTATGCCTTTGGCGTCACAGGAACCTCGACCGTAGACAAAGTTCTCATCCTCCCGGGAAGAGACAAAGGGAGGTACGGTATCGATGTGGGTGGTCAGAAGAATGGTCCCTTTTCCCCGGGTGGCCACGACATTGAATCGGTCAGAGGCTACCTCCTGCCGGAAACAATCCCATCCTTGCCCCTTCAAGAGTTTGTACAGAACCTCTCCGACCTCGCCTTCCGCCCCCGTGACGGAGGGAATATCCACCAGTTTTCGAGTCAGTTCAATGACATCAAGCATGGCAGGCTAGCGCGCTTCGCGCGCGTTCCAGGTTCCACGTTTCAAGTTCCAGGCAGCTGTCTGTTGTCTGTCGTCTGCTGTCATCACTCAGTCCTCCTCTTCCCGGTGGTCAGGAGGTCAGGGTTCAGTCCGGTCAACTCTCTCGTATTTTGCCCGCACGATCGTCTTAATCCCGCCGCGCCTGTTGAAGTCGCCAATGACTTCACAGCGAATCGGGTCGCAGGAGTTGACGACATCGTCCAAAATCGCATTGGTGGCATGCTCGTGGAAAATTCCTCGGTCCCGGTAGGAAAGCATGTAGAGTTTCAGGGATTTCAACTCGATGATCTTCTGATCGGGGACATACTTGATGTGAATGGTCCCGAAGTCGGGTTGGGCTGTCTTGGGACAGACGGCGGTGAATTCCGGGCACTCGACATCGATCTCGTACTCCCGATCCGGATATTCATTGGGAAAGGTTTCCAATTTCGAAGGCACGTCTCACCCTCCCTGTGGTTGGTGCGTGAGCAAAAGATTCGACCCGGTCACTTGACGGAGTGCAGAACGCCTCTCATTTGAATGTAGTGTCCCAGATAAGTACAGATATAGGAGTAGTTTCCAGGAGGCGGAACCGTGAAGACAACCTCTGTGCGTTCCCCGGCATTGGCCATAGGAGTATAGGCGAGAATCGCTTTACTATCGGGGATGTAGTCTGTGGCTTCTCCGGCCTGAATCGCTCCGATTCCTATGCTTTCAATGGTGGCCGTGTCCTCAGGCCCCACGTTCAACAGCACAAAGTTGTGGCGCATTCCCGGATTGGTGGCGATATTGTCCATGACCACCTTAAGTTGGGAACCTGCCTTGGCCGTAATCTCCACCATTTCAAAGGCCACCATGTTGCCCACTGGCTTGAGGATCACTTCTTGTGGCGACTGGGCCTGACCGTAGCCTCCCAGTACAAGAGTCAGAAAACAAAGGAGCAGAATGGCTGAATACTTACTTTTCATCGGACCTCCAAAAAATCAGTTCAAAAGCATAACACATCTCAAGCCCGACATCTCACACTCAATCTAATGCGGTGGCGAATAGGGTCGCGTTTACTGATGCCGGCTATTCGTGATGATTGGTTTCACTGAGAAAGGGTCCAATGAATTTGGGGACAGACGACTCATTTTTCAATTTCGAAATTGGGAAATGAGTCGTCTGTCCCCAAATCACCGCTGTTAACGGCGGTTGACAGGGGGTGAACGCGCTCTATCCCCTTTTTTTGTAGTGAGTTCTGGGGAAGTCCCAAATGGGTGTCAACTGGAGTTTGCACTCTGCAGGTATTCCCGATAACCCTCTCTGGGACTGGGTATGGAGAGAAATGGAGGAGAGAGTGTGTCAACTGGAGTTTGCACCTTTCACCGCTGGGACGGCCACTAAATGTGGTGTCTCCCGCTAGGGTTCAACATATAACGTTGTGGAAAAAACAAACCCCAATATGTGCTCGGAAATGGGTTGGCATGGCTTTTGCAGAAGAAGGGTAGAGAAGGCACTTTAGGTTTTCAAAACTTCACTTTGCTAGGGGGTACAATGATCATTTCGCGTTCTGCTTGGGTTCATCTGAGGAAGTGGCGACGTCCTCAATCTCTCTGTGGGGGATTCGGACGTGTTTAGCCCGATAGAAATTCTCAAGAGCTCTCGTATTTCTCTCCATACGGACACCTGCCAGGCCTTCGTTGGAAAACGGAAGGTCAATCTGACCATCACCGAGTTCAACTTGCTGGCCTGCTTTTTGAACAGTGGAGGGACGACTTTAAGTCGGGCCTCTCTTTTGAGCACGGTGTGGGACCATTCCTATAGGGGGACGTCTCGCACGGTGGACACCCACATTCAGCGGCTTCGCACCAAGCTGGGCAAGGCCGGGTATCTCATTCGAACGGTCCGAGGTGTCGGGTACCGGATGGAAAGCTGAGTCCCCAACGCTGGCCCGGAGTATGCATGATCCGGGCTAGGTCAGGAAGGGGTTGGTGAGTCGTTCTTGGCCGATCGTAGTCTCCGGACCGTGGCCCGGATGCAGAATCTTTTCGTCTCCCAGGGGAAGCACTGTTGTGAAAATACTCTCCATGAGCGTTTCATAGGAACCCCCGGGCAGGTCGGTTCGACCAATGGATCCGGCGAAGACGACGTCTCCGCAGAAGACATGTTTCTCCACCTCCAAACAGACGCTTCCCGGTGAATGGCCGGGAGTATAGTGAACCTTCAGGACGAGGTGACCGACCTCTAACTCCTGTCCTTCCTGCAAGGGATGGTCGACGGGAGGAGCGGGAGGATAACTTAATCCAAATCTCTCCGCCTGGATGGGTAAGCTATCGTAAAGTGCCTGATCTTCAGGGTGGAGATAGATAGGAACATCCCATTTTTCTTTCACTCGAGCGACTCTGCAGATATGATCGATGTGGGCGTGCGTATTGACGATGGCGACCAGCTGCACCTGGTTCTCTTCAACTCGTTGAAGTAACTGATCAGCCTCTTCGCCAGGGTCGATATAAATTCCCTGAAGAGTTTCGGAACAGGATAGAATGTAGCCGTTTTTGAAAAACGGTTCCACCGCGTCTTGTTCGATACGTAGAGAATCCGTGTTCATCATGTTCACTATAATTTAAGAAGAGGAGTCACATTTTAACCCATTAAGGTGATGTTCAAGCAAACAATCTGTATAGCTCATAGTCCGGATAGCGATGACGCTTTCATGTTTTACGCTCTGGCCAAGGGAAAAATAGACACGGGGGAGTTCGAATTCGTCCACAAGCTGGATGATATCGAAGCACTCAACCATGTTGCGTTGGAAGGTAAATATGAAGTGACCGCTGTCAGTATTCATGCTTATGCCTATCTCCATGAGCGCTATGCCCTGCTGACTTGTGGAGCCAGCATGGGAGAGGGATACGGCCCGATTTTGGTCAGCAGCGTGCCTTTTTCTACTGACCAGCTCTCAGAGCACAGCATCGGAGTGCCGGGCGAGCGGACCTCTGCGCTGTTGGCACTCAAGCTGTTTCAACCCGATTTTGAGTACCGGGTTATCCCTTTTGATCAGATCATCCCCTCCGTGCAGCGTCAGGAAGTGGATGCCGGGCTGGTCATCCATGAAGGGCAATTGACCTACCTGGGTGATGGTCTGCACAAGGTACTGGATGTAGGTGAATGGTGGCTGAAAACCACGGGACTGCCCCTGCCCTTGGGAGGCAACGTGATCCGGAGAGATCTGGGAGAGGATACGATTCATCAGGTCTCCCGGTTGATCAAAGAGAGCATTCAGTATGGCCTCTCCCACAGGGAGGAGGCTCTGGCTTATGCCCTTCAATTTGGGCGCGGCCTCGACTCCGGCCAGGCCGATGAGTTCGTGGGCATGTATGTGAATGACAGGACCCTGGATTACGGTGAAGACGGTAAAAAGGCGGTCCAATTGCTATTAGACCGGGGCCATGAGGCGGGAATCATCCCTCACCGGGTGGAGGTGGACTTTATCTAGGCGAGGTGCCACCTTTGATTCGAAGCCGATCGGATCTTATAATCCTTCACGTGGAGAATAATGGAGGTCGATTATGACAGTGTCTGAAGAACTCACACATGATGAAATAAAGCGCTACAGCCGGCATCTGATCATGCCGGAAGTAGGAATGAGCGGTCAAAAGAAGCTGAAAAAGGCCAGTGTCCTGTGTGTGGGCGCAGGCGGATTGGGTTCTCCCCTGGCATTGTATCTGACAGCGGCTGGAGTGGGTCGGATCGGAATCGTTGATTTTGACGTGGTGGACTTTAGTAATCTTCAGCGGCAGATTCTTCACACCACCCAGGATGTTGGCCGGCCCAAGCTCGATTCGGCATCGGACAAGCTGAAAGCCCTGAACCCGAATGTGAATGTGGAGCTCCACGAAACGCGTCTGAGTTCAGAAAATGCCCTGCAGCTCTTTGAAAAGTACGACATCATCGTTGACGGCACCGACAATTTTCCCACTCGATATCTGGTCAATGATGCCTGTGTCCTCACCGGAAAGCCCAATGTTTACGGAAGCATCTTCCGTTTCGAAGGACAGGCTTCCATATTCGCCACTTCCGAGGGGCCCTGCTATCGGTGCCTTTATCCTGAGCCGCCTCCTCCTGGCTTGGTTCCTTCTTGCGCCGAAGGTGGGGTTTTAGGGATCCTTCCGGGATTGGTTGGCCTGGTGCAGGCTACAGAGACCATCAAGTTGATCCTGGAGAAGGGGACATCCCTGGTGGGTCGCCTGTTGCTTTTCGATGCACTGGGAATGAAGTTTCGCGAGCTGAAGTTGAAGAAGGACCCGGAGTGCCCGGTGTGCGGAGAAAATGCCACCATTAAAGCACTGATTGACTACGAGGAGTTTTGCGGGATCGGTCCTGAAGTCGAAGAAACTCCGACGGGAATTGACGAAGTGAGCGCCAAGGAGCTGAAGGAGGAACTGGACCAGGGACAGGATGTCTATATTCTCGATGTGCGCAATCCGGTGGAATATGACATTTCCCGTATTGAAGGGTCTCATCTCATCCCACTGGATCAGCTGTTGAATAGATTGAACGAGTTGGATAGTGCGCGAGACATTGTTGCCCATTGCCGAACCGGAGCGCGAAGCGCCAAAGCCATTGAAATGCTGCAAGAGGCGGGCTTTCGGAAATTGCGCAACCTGAAAGGCGGAGTCCTGGCTTGGGCAGACGACGTCGATCCTACGATGCCCAAGTATTGAGAATTGAGTATAATGTAAAAGAATACATGTCTATTCACATTTCTGAGAAAGCAGCAGAGAGAATTCGAAAAGGCCTCGAACATGAGAAGACGCCCGATGGAGGACTGCGCCTCGGGGTAAGAGGGGGAGGCTGTTCGGGTTTGAATTACGTCATGAAATTTGAGGCTGAGAAGCGGCCAGGCGATAAGATTTTTGAGGATTATGGGGCAAAGGTTTTCGTCGATTTGAAGAGTTATCTTTATCTAAAAGGGGTGACGCTGGATTGGCAGGGTGCGCTCATGCAGCAAGGCTTCACCTTTATTAACCCCAATGCCGCCAAAACTTGCAGTTGTGGTCTCTCCTTTACGGTTTAAAATACTCGTTTTTCCTGAACTGTGATCTGCAGGCAAAAGGACACATGAGCATTCTTGCTTACATCACCGACCTTTCTGTTCAGGCCCAAGTCAGTCAAGCAGCCCATAAGGCGGATGTGGAGGTGCAGATTGTTTCCTCGCTCTACCATTTTTTGCCGGGAGTAGAGCGGCATGCCTCCATGGTGTTAATTGATCTGAACGCTCAGGGAATCAATCCAAATATGCTCATCGCTCAGATCAAGACAAAGAGCCCTAATTTACGGGTGGTCGTCTACGCTGCTCACCTTGACGAGAAATTGCTACAACAGACCCGCAAGGCAGGTGCCGACGCCGTCTTGGAGGGTTCTGAATTGTCCAAAGCCTTACCCGAAATTCTCACCCAGTATGGGGAGAAAAAGTAAGCATTGTATCCCCTCAGCGGAGTCCCCAGCCTGAATGTGGCAAGAACCTCCGCCGGGATGTGGGAGGCACCTCAACTCGATCCTCAACACAACACCTGGCCTCACTTGGGGCACTAAGGCTGACTTCGAGTCATCTCCACTTCTACAAAGGTCGCTTTTCCTTGCAAGATCCTGGGAAACTTTCGCACTTTAACCTGAACAGATTTAATCCTGGTATCGGTGAGAATGGAACGGCACAAGTGGCCGGCCAACGACTCTAAAAGGCAAAAACGTCTCTCTTCGAGTGTCTCTGTCACCTTTTCCACAATCCCCACGTAGTCCACTGTTGAGGTTACCTCATCGCTATGGACCGCTTTTCCCAAGTTGAGGCTCAAGGCCACGTCAACCAGGATTTCCTGCGGAATGTCTCGCTCTTGGGGAGGAACTCCTAAGTGAGCCAGACAGGAAATCCCGCTAATGTGAATCTTGTCCATTTGTGACCTTGTCGATGAGCCGGTTAATGGGCTCCCAGTAGCTGTCGGGGTCCACTTGGTGAAGATTATTGTGGCCGGCGGAAATGGTGTGAAAATATTTCTCAGTGTCCAGTCGATCATACAACAACTGACCCTGCGTGAGAGGAACCACCTTATCGCGGTCGCCGTGAATGACCAAAACCGGACGAGAAATGCCGTCCAGAAAATCCGCCGTCGGAAATTTGAACTCGGAAAGCATGCCCAGGATTTTCAATACGGGGTGGTGATCGAGAAGGGAATATTTGCTGGGAAAACTTGCCTCCAGGATCACGGCGTCAGGCTTTCTGATCGTTGTTGCGTAGGCGCTGATAGCCCCCCCTAGGGAACGCCCCCAGTAGATAACTTTCCGGTTGGGTTGATGGATCTTATTCCAGTAGTGGCGCAGGAACGCTTCGGTGTCATGATAGAGACCTTCCTCTGTTGGCGATCCCGTGCTTTTCCCGTAGCCACGGTAGTCGAGGGCGAAAACAGTAAGAGAGTTCCGATGGAGATTGATCATGAAATCTTTCCAGAGGGAAAGGTTTCCTCCGTTTCCGTGAAAGAAAAGTACGTCAGCTCTGGGCTCGGAATGTTCCAGTAACCAGGTGTGTACGGTTTCGTCATCCTGGGTTTGGATGGAGATTTCTTTAACGGGTATTCCCATTTTGTCAGGGTCCGTTTCAAGTCCGCGGATGGGAAAGAAGGTGAGGCGGGGTTCGAGCAAGACGACCAGCATTTTCAACGCCAGCATGACGACGATGAAAAACAGCAGATAGAGGAAGATCGATATAGCCATGAATGTAGTGTACCCACAAATTGATATTTGTCGCTGGAAGCCCTCTGATTCCTGGTCCAGGAGGCCAGTCTCCGAAGAGAATCCACACACCCCAACTACTAGCCCGTATTATGCATAAATTCTCTACTGCAGCAACGAAATCATCCGGCGTGCTGTGCGCACCGTCCGCGTTGCACGACCCGCAAGCGGGTGCCCCCGGCCTCCTCAACGTACTCAGAGAGTACGTTTGCGGGGGGCCTCTGTCGCGCGTGGCGCAACGCACTCAGGCCGGCACTTTCGTCGCTTCGTGACGAGAACCTATGCATAGTCCGGGCTAGTTTACTCGATTCCCCTGGTCCAGTATATTCAGGAGCGAAAGGAGAGACGATGGCTGTAGTTCCCCATGTCCTTATCAAGTATCTTGGGCATGCGACCTTTCTTTTGACCACCCCAGGGGGGAAGAAGTTACTCATTGACCCATGGGTTCAGAACAATCCGGCCTGTCCCGAGGAGGACAAGGAAATGGATTCTTTAGATACTGTTCTCATTACTCATGCTCACTTCGACCACATTCAAGATGTGCTGGGAATTGCCAAGAAACACGAACCACAGATCGGATGTATCTATGAGATTTCGAACTGGCTGGAACGAAAAGGCGTTCAGAATCTGAACGCCATGAACAAAGGTGGCTCCCAGCAGCTCAACGATGTTCGTGTCACCATGGTGGACGCGCGTCACAGCTGCGGTATTCTCGAGGATGATGGAAGCATCAGCTACGGTGGGGAAGCCGCAGGCTACGTTGTGGAATTTGAGAACGGATTCCGTATCTATCATGCGGGAGACACCTGTGTGTTCTCGGATATGAAGATCATCGCAGAGCTCTATCAGCCCGAGCTGATTTTTCTTCCCATCGGTGATTTGTTTACCATGGGTCCTCAAGAAGCAGCCTATGCCTGCCGGTTGATGAATGCCAAAAGGGTCGTCCCCATGCACTATGCGACCTTTCCCCCTCTTACAGGAACGCCGGACGAGCTACGCGAGCTGACCCGTGACCTGGGAACGGAAGTTATCGAACTGAGTCCCGGAGAGTCACTTGAGCTAGGGTAGTGCCTCTTCGAGACCCTCCAGGGTCCAGCCCTGGAGGGTTTCCAGGATCAGGTCGGCTTCGGCCAGCTGCTCGGTGGAGTAGGTCGTGGTCAGGGCCAGGCACTTCATACCGGTGGCGTGGACCGATTGTACGCCCTGATAAGAGTCCTCAATGACGAGCACCTGTTGAGCCTCCAGGGAAGAATCTGTTTCCTTCAATCCGGCAAGGGCCTTGAGAAAGGTCTCAGGGTGAGGTTTTCCTTTGACGACATCTTCGGCCGAAACGATGGTGGCAAAGCGCTCGAGCAATTTGAGCTGATCCAGAATTGATTCGATCTCTTTCCTGGCGGCTCCCGATGCGATGGCTAGAGGCAGGGTGGGGGAGAGCCTTCGCACGAAACCGATAGTAGGTTCAATCGTGGGAACGTGTTTTTCGATGGCCTTAAAGTAGTGCTCGGATTTCAGATCAATAAGCCTGCGGATGGACTGAGGATTAGATTCCCGCTTCTGGTCATTCAGAAAGTGCAGGAAGAAATTGCGGTCGTCGTAAGGAAGATAGTCCTGGCAATAGTCCTCCCAACTCAGGGTAAGCCCGTTCTCCTTCAGAGCCTGCTGAAATCCATGAAAGTGCGCACCTTCGTCATCAATGAGAACGCCATTGAAATCAAAAACAATTCCCCGAATTTGCATTGAAACTCCGTTTATATCACGGATTGACAAGCGGTGAGCGGCCTGATGAAATGACACCATGGAGCAGCAGACGCTGGAGGAATACCAGGCGGTAAGGGATGCTGTGGGGTTCTTGGATCTCTCCGATCGGGGAAAGATCGAGGTCACAGGACCCGATCGAGTCACTTTCCTCCATTCCATGATTAGTAATGACGTGCGAGAGCTTTCGGAATGGGCGGGCCGATATGGCACCTTTTTGACGGCCCGAGGTAGGATCGTCTCCGATTTCTTTTACTATAAATTTCCTGAACAGATCATCATGGATATTACCACCAACTTGCTGGTCAAGACCGTCCAGACCTTGGAAAAGTACATTGTCATGGATGAAGTCGATCTGAAAGACGTTTCCAGCGACAGGTCCCACTTTTCCCTTCAGGGACCGGGCTCTTCGAATTTGGTTCAGGAACTGTTAGGGAATTCCGGTCCTGAAGAGCAATATGCGGTCAAGGAAGTGAAGTGGCAGGAAACGACTCTTTGGCTCATTCGAAAAAACGAGCTGGCCGAGTCGGGTTTGGAGATCGTTGTTCCCCAGAAAGCCGCTGCTTCCTTTCGAGCAGCGCTTGAGGAAGAAGGAATGGATTCGGGTCTTCGGGAGATCGGAGAGGCTGCGCGAAATATTTTGCGCCTGGAGGCTGCCATCCCCTGGTATGGGGTGGATATGGACGAGAATCGCTATCCGGTGGAAGCTCGTCTGAAAGAGGCCATTAGTTACA
>CBDUTA010000081.1:0-11675 GCA_965369785.1 uncultured bacterium | reverse complement strand
ATACGCCACTTGGTGGATTCGCCAGAACATCACACGAGGCATTGCTGATCAAGGGAGAACGATTCGAGTTCCGGTGCATATGATCGAGACCATCAACAAGATGATCCGAACCTGGCGCGGGTTGGTTCAGGAGCATGGTCGCAAACCTACCCCTGAAGAGGTTGCCCAGAAGATGGGCGTTAGTGTGAGTCAGGTTCGGAAGATAGCGAAGATTGCTCAGCAGCCTGTTTCACTGGAAACTCCTATGGGGAAAGAGGAGGAGAGCCGGCTGGGGGACTTCATCGAAGAGCAAGGCGTGCTTTCTCCCTCCGAGGCCGTGATCGAGATCAATATGAGGGATCAAACGACGGCGGCGTTACGGGTACTCACCCCTCGTGAAGAGCAGATCATTCGGATGCGATTTGGTGTCGGCGATGGAAGCGACCACACTTTGGAGGAGGTCGGGCAAAGGTTCGCTGTCACGAGAGAGCGAATTCGCCAGATTGAAGCGAAGGCGCTTCGCAAGCTGCGCCAACCGTCAGCCAGCCGGCAATTGGAGACCTTCTTGAAGGGCTTGGATTAGTGTCATTGGGAACGATATCGATCGCCATCCCGGGCTTCAAGCTGCTGTAGCCACCGCCTTATGTTTCACGACCAGCACAGGACAGGGTGAACGGCGCAGTAAACTCTCTGCTGTGCTGCCCATTAACATCCGTGTTAATCCCTTTCGGCCGTGGGTTCCTACAATAATCAGGTCAGCCTTCTTACCTTGTGCGAATCGGGTAATCGCCTGGGCTGGTGATGAGGCGGTTAATATGGACGATTTCACCACCAGGGCTTGCTCCTTCTCCTCGTCGATCCACTCCTCAGGAATTAAGTGTTCCAGTCGATCTCGGGCCTCCTGGTAGGTCTTTTCAACTGAGGGGTGGAGCATCGCCGTGGGATCCCCAGTCACCAGGTAGGGTTCCATGACATGAACGAGGTACAAAATATGACTTCCTTGAAAAGCGAGGTCGTAAGCGACCTCCAGTGCGGTTAGGGAGACTTCGGAGAAATCGGTGGCAACTACGATTTTTTGGAAATTCATAAGACCTCCTTTTGGCTCGACTACAGAGCTCCATAGAGCAGAAACACACCAAAGGCGGCGGCCACCAGCGACCAGCCGCGAATGAGCCCCGACGGGCGATTTGCCCACCATTGGACGAACCGTTGTAAACGAACGAATCCGAGAAATGGAGCCACCAGGGCAGCCACCAGAGAAATGATGCCCACAATGCGAAAGGCCTCAGGGAAGCGGGACTGTGAAGCCGTCAGGAGCAGGACGATCCCGAAGATCACCCGGATACCGATGTTGAAGTAGAAACCCATTTGAGACCGCCAGGGGCGCCGGACCAGACGAATGAGGCTGTCCGGACGAATCAAGCCAAGGATTCCGAACAGTGTGATCGCGATTCCAAACAGCGCCACCATCCACGTCATTCCAGGTATCCCCATGAGGACCTCCTTGCCCATCTATTCTTATGCAAATTTCACTCCCATTCCAGTGAAGGAAAGGGCACCTGGAAACCTACCATCAGCCAACTGGCCGGGTGAGCGACCAGGCCTTGGGCAGGACAGCAGGGCCGGGAAACTTGATGCAGGGCGCAACCAGTCGTTTGGGTGATTTAACGCATTTGTACGCCAATTCACCCGAAACAGGGCGCCAGGAGGCTTTTCTTCGAGTTGAATAAGTGGTAGAAACTAAGCTACTTAAAAGAGGACCTTGATGATTGGACAGACTCGTGCATTAAGCGCCGCGAAAAATGAACCCGCAGTCGAGTCGATTCATGGGTGTTCGGGGAGATGAGTTTTTGAATTTCTGTGATTGCCTTGAGTTCTCACCAGAGTTAACATCTTAGGGATCGGAAGAACCAGTTGGAGGAGTGTGCATGGGCAAATGGAGTGGAGGGCGACCAAGAACTGTGGAGGGAGTTTTGCTGCGGTGTCCCTTGGTCACCGTGACTTCTGAGTGACGACTGCAGTATAATTCGTCTCTTAAAATTTAACGGAGGAAGATTTCATGGCTAATAGGGAACATGGAAAACTAGCCAAGCAAGGGGGAGAGGCCTGGAACAAGTGGAGAGAGGAACACGGTGATACCGTACCTGATATCAGCGGTGAGCAATTGCACCGGGTTGACCTGAAAGGAGCAGACCTCAGCGAAGTCAATATGACCGAGACCCTTCTGACCAAGGCGGACTTCAGCGGAGCCAACCTGCAAAGTGCCAACATGGAGGAGGCCAACCTCTGGGGTGCCAACCTGGAAGGCGCCAACCTGACCCATACCAACCTGAAGCGAGCCAACCTGAGGAATTCGAAACTGAATGGGGCTAACCTGCAGGATTCCGACATGGTTGGAGCTGAACTGCTCTTTGGCGACCTGACAGGAGCCAACTTGAAATCTGTCGATCTAAGCGGTGCCATGTTCGTCCATACCGATCTAACCGGGACCGATCTCAGCGGAGCCAACTTGCAGGACATTTTAAACTGGAACGACATTAAAAGTATTGATCAGGCCAACCTTTCCGGGGTCCTGAATCCACCCGAGGGCTTTCTGGAATGGGCCAAGGACAATGGTGCCATCGTTGACGGTTCTGACGGTGGATGAGAGGTGAGCCTCAGCGGACAACCTAGAAGCTGATACAGAAGAGGTAGAAAAACTCTGAACCGTTACCTGACCCCTTTTTTTTAATTAAGGAAGATGCTAAACTCTCGCGCTCGTAATGACAAAGAACAACAAATCTGACGTAATTGTTATTGGTTCTGGCCACAATGGGTTGATTGTAGCGAATTACCTGGCAAAGGCTGGACTCAAGGTTTTAATCATGGAACGCCGCCTGGAAGCGGGAGGGGGGCTTAGCACGGAGGAGATTACGGTCTCCGGGTTCCTGCACAACCTGCACTCCTACTTCCACGACACCATCAATATCATGCCGGCGTATGAAGATCTCCCTTTTGAGGAGTTCAACGCCCGCTATTATCGTCCGCCCGTTCAAATGGGCACCATCCTTCCCGATGGCCGCGCTCTATGTATGTACGACGATCGGGAAAAGACCATCGAGAGCATCGCCCGCTTTTCCGAGAAAGATGCCAAGAAGTGGCAAGAGGTCTGCGACAACTACGAGGAGTTTATCTCGACCGTCATCATCCCGGCTCTCTACAGCGCTCCCCCACCTCCTTCGGAGCAGATCTTGGTGCTGGAGGGTTCACCGGAAGGGATGGAGTGGCTTCGGATCATGAGAATGTCACCCGAGGAAGTGTGCGACGAGTTTTTCGAGAACGACGTTGTCAAGGCGATGGTCCTCCATCAGTTGGCGATTCCCCGGGGCGTCCTGCCCGATTACACCGGTCTGGGCGCTATTGTGCCGCTTATCATTTGCCAGGTGGAACATTCCCAGATTGCCCTCAGTGGCTCACACACGCCGGCTCACGCCATGTGGCGTGCCTTGATTCGAGCCGGCGGTGACACCAAGTCACTGGCCCATGTTTCCAAGATACTCATTGAAGATGGTGCGGCGATCGGAGTCGAGCTCGAAACTGGAGAGCAGTTCTTCGCTCCCACCATCGTGAGCGGAATCGATCTCAAGCAGACTTTCTTGAAACTGGTTGGCCGGGACAATTTAGACGAACAGTTAGTCGATAAAATTGAGAACTTTCGTCTGGACGAGTTCTCGGTATTCGGTGTTCATCTGGCCCTGAGAGAAGCACCCCAGTTTGAGGTTCAAAAGGGTTATGAAGACGTCAATCAGGCATTCCGATTGAATATCGGTTTTGACAGCCCGGCCGATTATACGGAGGTCATTGCCGATGTTCGACTAGGAAGACTTCCCGAAAAACTGGCCTTTATTGCCAGTGTCCCCACCTTGTTTGATCCTTCTCAGGCACCTGAGGGGTATCATACTGCTTTAATCTGGCAACTGGTCCCCAGAAAAATCAAAGGCGCCAACTGGGAGGATGTGGACCAGGAATACATGCATCGCTGCATCGAGAAATGGCGTGAATACGCCCCCAATTTGACCGAGAAAAACATAATAAAAGCGGTGACCCAAACGCCGGTCGATATCGCCAACCGCATCATCAACATGGATGAAGGCGGGGTCTTCATGGGCCGAATGATCCTGGCCCAGATGGAGGGTTGGCGACCTGTTCCAGAAGTCGCTCAGTTTCGGACACCGATCAAAGGCTTGTATATGTGTGGATCCTGTATGCATCCCGGAGGAGGAATGATTGGAGGACCTGGAGTGATCGCGGCCGATGTGATTGGGGATGACCTCAAGATTGATAAATGGTGGGAATCATCAGACTATTAGTTGAGAAGGAGAGTATGCGTTGATTAAGATAAAGAACAGTTTTTTATGCGATAAACCCATAGAAGAAGTGTTTGGGCTCTTTGCCCGGATTGATAAGTTGGCCTGGGCTTTCCCCACGGTGAACCGGGTGGAGGTCCAGGATGAGGATAATGTCTCTATCGGAATCCTGCTTAAAATGGGCCTGTTGCCTCTCGACAACAACCTCAGTCTGACGGTGACGGAGCGAACCAAACCCAGCCGCCTGGTTGCCGAGGGAGTGGCCAGACCGGGAGGCGGACTGGCCAGAGCCGCTAAGCTGATAGGAGGTGAGGATGAAGGCCTCACTCTGATTGGCTTGTATTTGGATCTGGAGGTAGTGGATGAAACCAACTGCAGGGTGCGCTACTTGATTACCTGCGACGCTACTGGAAACTTGAAGCGGATCTATGATGCCATCATTCGAGGCCAGAGGAAGAAACTGGAGTCTGAATTCATCGCCAACGTCGGGGAGATTTTGGGCGGAAACGTGGTCGAGGAGAAGGCTCCGGCCTAGGTGTCGGCAAGCTTTTTCAGCAAAGGTTTCCGTATCGATCGAGGCACCATAGCAACAAGCTCAATATTTTATAAAGGGATGAATAGGCCATGAGAGAGGAATACGACGGAATCATTATCGGCGGCGGGCACAATGGCTTGATTTGTGGGGGTTATCTGTCCAGGGCGGGTCTGAATGTCATGGTGGTGGATCGCCATCTGGAGGTCGGAGGGGGGTTGGACTCCCACGAAGGTACCCGCAGCGGTTTTTGGCACAACGTCCATTCCAATAACCACCGGGGCGTGTGTGATCTCAAGTGGTACCAGGATCTGGAGATGGATAGCATGGGCCAGGAGTATATCCGGCTGCCCATCTCGGTGGCTTTGCTCACCAGGGACCACAAGGCTATTCTCTGGTATGCCAATGAACCTGAGAGAACGGCCGAATCGATCGGCCGTTTCAGCAACAAGGATGCCAAGGCCTTTATGGAGGTCCACAAGAAGTACGGCAATATGGCCAAAGAGGTTTTTGCCCGGGAGCAGACTTCTCCACCCCTTCCCTTTGAAGAAAAAAAAGCCCTGTTTGAAAAGTTTGAGGAAGGCCGCCAGTACCTTCAGTGGCAGTCCATGTCCATCAACGATGCCGTCTGTGAGATTTTTGAGAATGACGTGGTACGGGGAATGATCGCCTTTCTATCCGTCATACGAGGTTTTGAGACCGATGCTAAGGGTCTCGGGCATATTGTTCCAGCTGCCATCGCCTCAGGTGTAGCCACCCAGATGTCCAAGGGAAGCACCCACAAACTGGGACACTCTCTCCATAAGATGATCACCTTGAGCGGAGCGGACCTCATCGATGGTTCGGCGGTCAAAGAAATCCTCATGGAGGATGGCCGGGCCGCGGGTGTAATTTTAAGAGATGGAAGGGTGTTTAGAGCCAAAAAGTTTGTGGTGAGCAGCCTCAACCCGACCCAAACTTTCCTGGACATGGTGGGAGAGAAAAACCTGGAGTCTGACTTTGCCCAGAAGGTGAAGAATTTTAAGTACTCCAACACGACTCCTCTGTTCACTTTATTGCTGGCCCTGAACCAGCGACTCTACTGGAAAGCTGCAGAGTACGAGCCCGACGTGAACGATGCCTGGTACCTTATTGCCGGTCTGGAAGGGTTTAAGGACATCGAACCCCTCTACGAAGATTGTGCAGCCCGGCGTATACCCCGAGGACTTCAGTTGTTAGGGGCCCAACCCGCCCAGCACGATCCCACCCAGGCTCCGCCCGGAAAATGCACTGCCTTCTGGTGGCAAGTCACACCCGGCAACCTGGCTGAGAAAGAAGGAGGGCCAGAGCGTTGGGACGAGATCCGAGAGGAGTATACGGAGCGGTGTGTACAACATCTGTCCCACTATGCCGAAAACCTCACGCCGGAAAATATTGTCGAGCAATTCGGGCAAACCCCCATCGACATTGAGCGCCATCTTCCCAACATGGTGGGTGGAGACATTCAGGTCGGGGAACTCAGTGAAGATCAGATCCTGGACAAGCGACCCTTTCCTGAATGTAGCCAGTACCGCACTCCGGTCAAGAGTCTGTACATGTGTGGAGCCTCCTGCCATCCCGGCGGAAACATTACCGGTTCCCCCGGATACAATGCTGCCGGCGTTGTCTGTCGGGATCTGGGTATGGATCCCTGGTGGAATCCCCCCGAGGCTCGCGATCATTGGGAATCGCTGGCCAATGGGAAAAACAAGAAAAAGTGAGCGTCTTCGCCTCCCTCGATATCAGGAGTGGGTAGCGTATGAGCAAACGCCCTTTTACGTTAGTGTCGGAACTGTTTTCAAAATGGGTCCGGGGCTGGGTGTGGGATTTCCGCGGATATGAAGATGAAGAGAGCTGGAACGATTCTTTCGAGCTGACCTATAAAGTGAGGCAGAAAATCGTAGTCATTCCTTTTCCTGCTCGCAATACCTTTAATGCTAAAGAAGATGCCATGGAGCAGTCCATATCCCGTGCCCGAGATTGGGTTAACCAGAACGGCCTGCAAAATATTTTGGACTTAGGAAAAAAGGTCCAGATCCGGGTGAGTCTGAAGGACTTCCCGGAGGCCTATTCCTCGTTACCCTTCTCAGCCGACAAAATCAACCTGGGTGATCCCGTACGATTGATCTATACGGGTGAAGAGGGGACCATCTGTGATGCCGTTTTCGACGGCCAGGAGTCCGGCTATTACAAGATAACCTACGAAGTGGACCGAGGTGATGGCTTGTACTTTCGGACCGACCGGGCGGGGCTGGAGAAAACACACTAGGGGGCGATAAGGGATGAGCACAGAAGAATACGATGGAGTGATCGTCGGAGGGGGCCACAATGGCCTGATTCTTCAAGGGTATCTTTGCAGGGCTGGATTGTCGGTAGCGGTGGTGGAGCGCCACCTGGAGATCGGAGGGGGCCTGGATGCCCATGAAGGCGTTCGCAGCGGCTACTGGCACAATATCCATTCCGTGAACCACCGCAACGTACCCGCTTTACCCTGGTACAAGGACCTGGAACTGGACCGCTTCGGCCAGGAGTATATCCGACCTGAAGTGGCCGTAGCCATGTTGTTCCGGGACAAGAAAGCCCTGATTTGGCACAACGACGATGTGGAACAGACCTGTGCCAGCATTGCCCGCTTCAGTGAAAAGGACGCCAAGACCTTTCGTGACTTTCACCATCGCTTTGCCCCGGTTGTAAAGAACATCATCGGCCCGGAGACCTACTCCCCGCCCATGCCCGCTGAGAAAAAGCGCGAACTCCTGGAGAAGAGCGAGATTGGGAGGGCCTACTATGAATTCGCAGATCGCTCAATCAACGATGTGGTCCAGGATGTCTTCGAGAACGAGCGTGTGCAGGCCATGGTCAGTTATCTCTTCCTGCTTCGCGGGAATGAACTGGACGCTCCCGGCCAGGGCTACATTGTTCCCGTGGCTTGTGCGGGCGGAATCAATTCCACCATATCCAAAGGTACTTCCCACCGCCTGGGTCATGTGCTGCACAAGATGGTCGTGACCTATGGGGGGGATATTTATGACGGCAAGACGGCCGTTGAGATTATCATGGAGAATGGCCGTGCCGCCGGAGTGAAGCTCCGAGACGGTCGCGTTTTGAAAGCACGAAAGTTTGTCGCCACCACCCTCAATCCTCAACAGACCTTCCTGGAGTTGATGGACGGGAACAAGCTCGATCCCAAGCTGAAAGATCGAGCCGAGAACTTTAAGTATTCTCCGGTCACACCGGTCTTCACTGTCCATCTGGCCTTACACGAGAGGCCCATGTGGGCTGCCGCCGAATGGGAGCCGGCCGTCATGAAGGGATGGTTGATCGTCATGGGAGTGGAGACTCCCGAAGACATTTACTCCCTGGAGAAGGACTGTAGAGCGGGCCGGATTCCTTCTCGATTGCAGCTCATCGGAGGGGTTCCCACTGTTTTTGACCCTACTCAGGCTCCGCCAGGAAAACACGTTGCCTGGTTCTGGCAGGTTGCACCTTATAACCTCAAGGAGGGAGGCCCCGAACATTGGGACGACATTCTGGATGAGTTTTGTCAAAAGGAAGTCGACCTGATCTCGGAGTTTGCACCCAACATCAAAAAGGAAACCATTGTCAACCAGTTTGGATTGAGTCCCGTCGATATTGAGCGTCACTTTCCCAACATGAGGGGAGGAGACTGGATGTGCGGGGAGTTGAACCCCGACCAGTTTCTGGACAAGCGGCCCTTTCCTGAGTGTTCGCAGTACCGCACTCCCATTGAAGGTCTCTATCTGGCCGGTTCCTGCTGCCATCCGGGCGGAAACATCACGGGAGCGCCGGGATACAATGCCGCCAAAATCATTGTTGAGGATCTGGGGCTTGATCGATGGTGGACACCACCTGATCTGGAGAAAATCTGGGGTAGTCTGCCTACCGAGTAAAGGGCAGGTGGCATCCAATCGCCTATTCAGATTTGTTCCGTAGGGCCGCACGGCCGTGCGCCCCTACAGGCCCTATCAAGATCCAAACGGTCGTCGGCGCTTTCGTCGTATCTCAGATCCTGGCCTGGTAGGTGTAGAGCTGATGATATCGACCTTCTTTTTGGATCAGCTCCTCATGGGTTCCTCGTTCCACGATTTGACCTTCTTCGATCACCAGAATTTGATGAGCCTGGCGGATCGTGCTCAACCGGTGAGCGATAACGAGTGTGGTTCGCCCTTTCATCAAAGTCTTTAAACTTTCCTGGATGTAGCTTTCGCTTTCGGTGTCAAGATTGGAGGTGGCCTCGTCCAGGATAAGAATTCTGGGATTGGCCAGGAGGGCGCGAGCGATGGCGACCCGCTGGCGTTGTCCGCCTGAGAGTTTGACGCCGCGCTCCCCGATCAGGGTTTTCACACCGTCGGCAAGGCGATCCGTAAATTCCTTCACATGGGCCGCTTCAACGGCCTCCACTATTTCTTCCTGGCTGGCTTCAGGCCTGCCGAAGAGGATGTTTTCCCGAATGGTTCCATCGAACAGGAAGTCGTCCTGCAGAACCACACCTAATTGACTTCGATAGCTCTCGAGAGTCGTTCGGGACAAATCCTGGCCGTCGATTTTGACCAGTCCGGTCGTGGGCTTCATGAAGGCAGCGGTGAGCCCGGCTATAGTGGTCTTCCCTGAACCTGAACTGCCCACCAGTGCAGTGACGGTGCCGGCGGGAGCCTGAAAGCTGATATTGCTGAGCACCTCGATGTCTTCCTGGTAGGAAAAGGACACGTTCTCGAAGGAGAGGTTTCCTGTCAGTTCCTGGAGGACGATGGACCTCTGGTCGTCGTCATTTTCTCGATCGGTGTTGAGAATTTCTTGGGTTCTGTCCAGCCCGGCGAAGGCTTCGGTCATCTGGCTGCCGATATTACTCATTTGCACGATGGGAGCGATCAGAAAGCCTAAATAAAGCGTGAAGGCGAAAAAATCACCCAACGTCATTTCTCCCTCCATGATCATGGAGCCACCAACCCCCATGATGGCGACGGCAGCCAAACCCAGCAGCAGGGAAGCTGAGCTGGTCACCAGACTGGTGGCCGTTAGAGACTTCTTTATATTTTGGAAGAGCCGCTCCACGCCCTGTTCAAAGACTCGAACTTCGTGGGCTTCCGCGTTGAACCCTTTGATGACTCTGATTCCGCCCAGTGACTCGGTGAGTCGACCGCTGACCTCGCCATTAATGCGCCTACGCTCTCGAAAGACCGGGCGAATGTAGCCAAACGCTTTCAGCGAGATCACGCCGAAAGCCGCAAGGGGTACCAGCACATAGAGGGTCATGAGGGCATTGATTCTAATCAGCAGGACAAAGGCGACTATGGCGGTCAGCGTCCCTCCCACTAGCTGGACCAGACCGGTTCCCACAAGATTACGAACTCCTTCCACATCGGTCATGATGCGGGAGACCAACTCCCCTGATTTGGTGTTGTCAAAATAACTTATGGGCAGCTGGATGACGTGTTTTTGAACCTTGGCTCGCAGAAGGGAAATCAAGTGTTGGGCTTCCACACTGAGGAGCCGAGTCAAAAAGAATGACGTTGAGGCCTGCACGAGAATGGCAGAGGCCACGATCAGAAGGATCAGTCTCAAGAGGGAGAGATCACCCTGACTGATGGCATTGTCGATCAGGAATTTGCTCGAGCCAGGCAGAACCAAACCGGCGAGTCGATTGAGGACGATGAGAACCAGTCCCAAAAGAACCAGTTTTCTTCTGGGCCAGACAATGGTGCGAATGGCATAGCCTACGGTAGTCAGTGAGGGCTTGCTTGATTTCTTTTTGATCATAATAGAATCTTTCTAAATAAGAGGGACATCCCCGTCTATGATATCTAAGACTGCTCTGTCCCCCAATTCCTTATGATATTCTTGCTCGCATCAGGCAGGAGGCATCTCTATGACGGAATGGATCATGAGCAACGAGCCGGTCATTCGCCTCGGTTTTTTCGCCGGGATTTTCGGTCTGATGGCTATCTGGGAGATCTTGGCGGCCCGTCGTGAGCTCACCACCGGTAAAGGCAGGCGCTGGCTGGGTAACCTGAGTCTGGTCTTTTTGGATACGCTGGTTGTACGATTGCTTTTCCCCACGGCGGCACTGGGGATGGCCTTGATGGTCGGGGACTGGGGTTGGGGTGTATTGAATGTCGTGTCTGTCCCCTACTGGGCCGCCATTTTGATCTCGGTAGTCGTCCTGGATCTGGCTATTTACCTTCAGCACGTCATGTTTCACGCCCTGCCGGTCCTGTGGCGGCTGCATATGGTCCATCACGCCGATCTGGACCTGGATGTCACCAGCGGCTCCCGATTCCATCCTATTGAGATCGTTTTGTCGATGTTCATCAAGCTAGGGGTGATCTCCCTCCTGGGGCCTCCCCTCCTGGGCGTGCTGATCTTTGAGGTCGTGCTCAATGCTCTGGCCATGTTCAACCACGCCAATGCCCGCATTCCACTGCCGTTGGATCGTGTCCTGCGCTGGCTCATCGTTACGCCGGACATGCACCGGGTCCATCATTCGGTGGAAAAATTGGAGCACAACACTAACTTCGGTTTCAACCTCTCCTGCTGGGACCGCTTGCTGGGTACCTATATGGATCAGCCGGAAAGAGGGCATGAAGGGATGACCATCGGGTTGAAGAATTTCCGGGAGCGCAGCTGGCAGTCGCTTCCCCGGCTATTGGCCATGCCGTTTTTTAAGCCAGCTGAAACCAGCATGAGACCGGGCAGTGAAGAGTCACTGGGTGAAATGGGGAAAGAATGAACCGCACTCCTGAGCCGGAATTGATGCTGGGGCAAGAGCAGGCCCGAGCTTA
>CBDUTA010000080.1:0-11737 GCA_965369785.1 uncultured bacterium | reverse complement strand
GTTGTCTGTTGTCTGTCGTCTGTTGTATTCTCTGCAGCCATGGCTACCGAGACTAGAAGTTCTCGTCCCCAACGACGCCACCCTCCCTGGTTAAAAGTACGTGCTGCCCTGGGTGAGCAAGTACACGATCTGAAAGGGCTTCTGGGAGGATTGAAGCTGCATACGGTTTGCCAGGAAGCCAAGTGTCCCAATATGGGGGAATGCTGGAATCATGGTGTGGCCACCTTCATGATTCTGGGAGATATCTGCACCCGGGGATGTCGCTACTGTGCTGTCAGCAAGGGGAAGCCCATGGAACTGGATGTGGGCGAACCGGAACGGGTAGCCGAAGCGGTCGAGGTGATGGACCTCAAGCATGTGGTGATTACTTCGGTCGATCGTGATGATCTGGAGGATGGAGGGGCTGGGGTTTTTGCGGCCACCATTGAGGCGGTTCGTCGTCGCAGTTCTCACTGTGTCGTGGAGGCGCTTGTTCCCGATTTTCAGGGCTCGGCCCAATCCCTCGAGATCCTCCTGAAAGCCGCACCGGAGATCGTGAATCACAACATGGAAACCGTCCCCCGTCTTTATCCGGTAGCCCGCGGTGGGGGAGACTACCGCCGCTCCTTGGAGCTTCTGCGGCGTGCCCGGCAGTGGTCCCCGGATATCGTCACCAAGACGGGGATGATGCTGGGTCTGGGAGAGCAGGAGAAAGAAATTCATCAGGTGATGCACGATCTGATCGAGCTGAAAGTGAGCATCCTGACCCTGGGACAGTACCTGCGTCCCACAGGTTGGCATTTACCCGTGGCTCGTTACTATTCCCCCCAGGAGTTTCAATACTGGAAAGAAGTGGGAGAGGCCATGGGTTTCCAGCATGTGGAAAGTGGCCCACTGGTTCGCTCCAGCTACCTGGCCGACCGCCAGTTCGCCTCGCTGCAAAGTAATAGACCACAGTTGTAGCGGCCGCTCTGTTGATTGCCTGAGCTACGCGGTTGTCGTTTGGCTCGGGCAATGCTAACATTCAGCCCCCGGAGGAAAGGATGCCCAAATACTTACCCGTTCAATTGGATGCTGCCAATCACGATATCAAAGCCGTGTACGAAAAGATGGAGAAGGACATTGGATTTGTCCCCAACTTCATCAAGACGATGGCCCACAGTGGGAACTTCCTGGAAGCTGTAGCAAATCTGTATCGCACGCTCCTGGGTGAGACCAGCCTCAGCGAAAAACTCCGGCAATTAGCCATCCTAAAGACTTGTAAGATCCAGAAGTGCAAATACACGATCATCTGTTACACGGACCTGGCCAAGAAAATGGGGTGGACCGACGAACAGATCGAGGCCATGGATGATTACTCAGGCAGTGAGCTTTTCAGCTACTACGAGAAGGAGGCTCTTCAGCTTGCCGAACTGGTCACTCTGGAGCCCGACGAGATACCGGATGATTACTGGCTGCAGCTGGACAATCACTTTACCTCCGATCAGGTGGTTGAATTGATTACCCTGATCGGCTTCTTCAATATGATCAACCGGTTCATACTGACCCTGGACGTTGAACCGGATCCCCAGTTTGCCGTACAGAAAGGGTAGCTTTTCACACGTCCTCTAGAGCCACAAGAGGCGCACGGTTGGTGAGATTTCAGGCCATCTTTTTTGATCTCTTCAACACGCTGCTCCACTTTGATTTCTCCCTGCTCCCGCAGGTTGAGTTCCAGGGACAGCTTCTCCCCACCACCAGCGTGGAAGTGTATCGCCGGCTGAGCGAAAGAATGGACCCCTCCTTTCCCTACTCGCGTTTTCTGGAGGAGTTCCAGGAGAGTCGGGAAATCGTGACCCAGCTGAGGAACCAGGAGCATCGGGAATTCTCTTCTCTGGACCGTTTTCAGATTCTCTGCAAGCGGTTAAACGTTCAAGACAAATCGGTAGCCGAGTTCATCGTCAAGGTCCACATGGATGAGTTGTTTCGTATCATACACTTCCCGGATCATAAAAAGGCTCTTCTGGATCAGCTTCCCCCTATGCCTTTCATCCTGGTCTCGAATTTCGATCATGCACTAACCGTTCGTCGTGCTCTTCGCAAGTTCGGATTGGAAGAGCGCTTCGAGGCCATTTTCATTTCCGATGAGGTGGGTTGGCGCAAGCCCGGGGATCATTTTTTTAACCTTGTCTTGAAAGAGACTCAATATTCTCCTCAACAGTGTCTCTATGTAGGAGATGACCCGGAGGCCGATCTGTATGGCGCCACCCGTCAGGGTTTTCAAGTCGCCTGGCTGGTTGAGAACCGTCCACCCGAGGATACTCCCGTTGAGCCGAAGTGGACCATCCGCGACCTGTCTCAGATTCTGGAGATCGTGGGGAGCGGAACCTGACCCCTGACCCCCTGACCGAATGGATGGTTTCAAGTTCCAGGGTTCAGTTGTTGTCAGCGCTGCGTAGTCAGTTGGCAGTGGTACCTCGATCCAGGTAGTCTATTAGAGATAGAGTGAGCTTCGAGAAAATGACCCCTGATTTTGATGAATAAGTCCAGAGCCCCGAAGGGGCGCTATGAAATAGCCAGGGGCGTAAGCCCCTGGAATTCGGAGTTCTACCGAAGAGCCCTGTAAGGGCGGCACAGACGGAACAAGAAAGGTGTCTGGATGAACATTCTGGTGACTGGTGCGGCGGGCTATATCGGCAGCGTCGTGACCGAAGTACTTATCGATCAGGGCCACTCCGTTGTTGCTTTGGACAACCTGAAGGCGGGACACCGGGAGGCCGTTCATCCCAATGCCGTCTTTGTTCAGGCCGACCTGGCCGACCCCCAAGCCCTGGATCAGGTGTTTGGCGACCACGATCTGGATGCGGTGGTCCATATGGCTGCTGAGGCACTCGTCTCCGTATCCATGAGTCACCCCCGCCGCTTCTTTTCCACAAACGTTCGAGGGGGTATGAATTTGTTGGACGCCATGCTGGCTCACGGGGTCAAGGACATCATCTTTTCCTCCACCGCCGCCGTCTATGGCGAACCCGAGGAAACCCCGATTAGCGAGGAGGCCCCCACCCGACCGGTGAACTCCTACGGGGAGTCCAAACTCATGTTCGAGCGTATTCTGAACTGGTACGATCGGGCATACGGACTGCGCTACATCTCACTTCGTTACTTCAATGCCGCGGGTGCTTCAGAGAAGTCGGGAGAGGCCCATGACCCGGAAACCCACTTGATCCCTCTGATTCTAGACGTGGCATTGGGCAAGAAGGAGGAGATCCAGGTGTATGGGACCGATTACGATACTCCGGATGGTACCTGCATCCGGGATTATATCCATGTCCTGGACTTAGCCAAGGCCCATGTTCTTGCCTTGCAAAATCTGGATGACAACAAGCCTCGTGTTTACAACCTGGGCAACGATGACGGTGATTCGATTTACCAGGTCATTGAAGCCGCGCGGCAGGTCACCGGCCATCCCCTCCCTGCTGTTCCCGCCCCAAGGCGCTCTGGCGATCCGGCTCGTCTAACCGCTTCCTCTGCTCGGATCCGAAGCGAACTGAGCTGGGTCCCGGATTACCCCGACCTTCACACCATCATCGAAACCGCCTGGAATTGGCACCAGAAGCGCACTTAGCTCCCGTTCCAGGTTTTGAATTTTGAATTTCCAGCCGGTCTGCCGGCTGGTGTCAGCTCTTCAGTACCATCCGATCACCCTCCTCCCCGATATGCCCCACCAAAAACAGCATGGAGCAGGCGCTGAAGGTGGCCATTACTCCGGCAAAGACAAGCGCTCCCACGAAAGATCCGGTCGCCCCCAAAATGTATCCGGTCAAAATGGGCGCCATCAGGCCACCAATGTTACCTCCGATGCTCTGGATGGAGGCCAGGGAGGCAAGGGCATTTTTTGGGGCCAGATCGATGGAGAGTGAATTGGAGGATGCAGTGGTCATTCTAAGACTGCCCATGCAGAGGGTCAGCAAGGTGATTGCCAGCCAGGTCTGGGTGGTAAATGCCGCAGCGACCACAAAGACGGTAGCCCCCATCAGCCCACCTGCGATCATCCCCTTGCGCGCACTATTTTTTCTGACACCGCTTCGGATGAGAAAGTCTCCCACCCATCCTCCTCCAATGGTTCCTGCGATTCCCATCAAAAAGGGGAGACTTGCAACGATTCCCGTGTCCAGAATCGTCATCCCCCGTTCAATCCTCAGGTAACCGGGAAGCCAGGTGATGAAAAAGAAATAGACGTAGAGATATCCCATCTGGCTAAAGGCCATTCCCCAGGTTGTTCGATGGCGTAAAAGTGAAAGCCAGGGAACTCGAATCTTTTCAGCTCCCTGTTCGTCTCCCTCTTCTCCTGAAAGAGATCGGCCTGGGGGTGTTTCCTTGGGATAGAGGGTAAACCAGAGGAGAGTGAAAATCAGACTGGCGGCGCCGCCGACGTAAAACGCGGATTCCCATCCCAGGTTCTGGAGAAGGGATGCCGCTAAGGGTGATCCTACGGCTAGTCCAATGGTTCCTCCACTAAAAATGAGTCCCACGGCCAGGGCTCTCTGATGGGAGCCCACCCAGTCGCGGATTGAGACCGCTCCGGCGGGAATCATCATGCAATGTCCAATTCCGAACAAGGCACGCCACAAAAAGAAACCGACGGCAGTGGTGGCAAGAGGCAGAGCCAGTGTGGCCAGACCCCAGACGACCGACCCGATGCCCATGACCAGAATTGGTCCTAATCGATCCACCAGAAACCCGATCAGGGGCAGACCAGCCATGTAGCTCCAGCTATAGCCGGAGAGGACAAAGCCCATCGCTTCAGGGGAGATGTTGTAAAGGGTCATCAAGGTGGGAGCGGCCACACCCAGGGAAATACGGATGATAAAGGGAATGAAGTGACTTCCCCATACAAGAGCGATGACAGTCCATCTCTTAGTCGCTTGGCTTCCTGCTGCTATGAGACTCTCTCCCCTCTCGTTTGAGCTGTGAACTTCAGTCGGTTGGCGCTCTATTCTGTATGGTCCGTGGCCCATTGTCCACTGTTACTTGTCAGGGGCACCTGGGTTCAGTTGTCAGTTGTCTGAGCGCGCTTCGCGCTCGTTCGTCACTTCGTGACGTCGTGCTGTCGTGCCTTCGTGCTTTCTTGCGCGCTCCGCGCGCAAGAAAAGGGAAAAAAGAATTCGTTTGGAATTTGGGATTTTGAATTTGTTTGGAATTTGGAGTTTGGGATTTAGAATTTCCCTTGACTACAGCCGGCAAACCGGCCGTAGTCAAGGGAGCATTGTCCTTCCCATCAAATAGCGGTCGATCTCCCGGGCGGCATCTCGACCTTCTCGTATGGCCCAAACCACCAGCGACTGGCCCCGCCGGCAATCGCCGGCGGCAAAGACTCCCTCAACAGTGGTGGCATACTGACCGAATTCAGCCTTGAAGTTGGAGCGCGGATCGGTTTCCAGGCCCAGTTGGGGAACCAGCGTCTCCTCGGGACCGAGAAAACCCATGGCCAAAAAAACCAGATCTGCTTTCCACTCTTTTTCTGTTCCGGGGATTTCCTGCATTTCGAAGCGTCCATCCTCACCCTTGCTCCACTTCACACGAACCGTGCGGATGCCCGCCACCTTTCCGCTGTTCTCGATGAACTCCTTGGAAAGGATGCTGTATTCACGGGGATCTTCGCCGAATTTGGCGGCCGATTCAGCGTGACCATAGTCGACCCGGTAGATGCGAGGCCATTGAGGCCAGGGGTTGTCGGGGGCACGCTGATCCGGGGGCCTGTCCAGTAACTCGAAATTCACCAGACTCTTGCATCCATGACGCAGGGAGGTGCCGATGCAGTCGGTTCCCGTGTCGCCGCCACCGATCACGATGACATCCTTGTCCTGAGCAGAGATGTACTGGCCATCCTTGAACTCAGAATCGAGAAAGCTCTTGGTGCTCTTGAGCAGAAAGTCCATGGCGAAGTGAACGCCCTGGAGTTGGCGTCCCGGAATGGGCAAATCACGGGGCTGGGTGGCTCCGCAAGCCAGAAGGAGAGCCTGGTTTTGATCGACCAGCTCCTGGACTTCCAGATCGACGCCCACATGGAGGCCGGTTACAAATTCGATCCCTTCTTCGCGCAACAAATTCACACGGCGATCCACCATCTCTTTTTCCAGCTTCATGGGTGGGATCCCGTACATCAAAAGACCCCCGATACGATCATCACGCTCGTAGACGGTTACCGTGTGACCCACCTTGTTCAACTGGGCGGCCGCCGCCAATCCGGCTGGACCCGAACCCACGATGGCGACTTTCTTTCCGGTGCGTTGGTCGGGAGGCACCGGCTTGACCCAACCTTCGGCGAAGCCGCGATCGATAATGGCGTTTTCGATGTTCTTGATGGTAACGGCAGGATCCGTGATTTCCAGGACACAGGCGCCCTCGCAGGGTGCCGGACAAACCCGACCGGTGAACTCGGGAAAGTTATTGGTCTTGTGCAGGCGATCCAGGGCTTCCTGCCATTGACCCCGATAGACTAGGTCGTTCCACTCCGGAATCAGATTGTCGATGGGACAACCGGTCTCGGATTGGCAAAAGGGCACACCACAGTCCATGCAGCGGGCTCCCTGGGACTTGAGATGCTCTTCAGGCACGGTGGCCAGAAGATCCCGGTAGTCTCCCAGACGCTCTTCCGCCGGCCGGTAGGGTACCGTTTCGCGCTCGATTTCAATAAAGCCGGTGTGTTTACCTATGACAGTTCTCCTCTTTAATTTCTCGAGCCGCCGGTCCAACAGCGGAACTTCAGTGGTTGGTTTTAAGGGTAATACGAAGCGACAACCCTCGCCGCCCTAGCCCGGATGATGCATCATCCGGGCTAAGCGACGGCTTCCACCCCTTGCTGCTGCTCCTGCTCTTCCATAAACCGCTTGTAGTCGGTGGGCATGACTTTAACAAATTGTGGGAGTACCGACTCCCACTGGGCAAGCACTTTTTCGGCCACCGTTGAACCGGTGTAATGTTGGTGGCGTTCGATGAGCTCCCGAAGCTCGTCGATTTCTTCCTCGTTTTCGAGGCCTTCCAATTCAACCATATCCGGGTTGCAGTTTTCTTGGAAGTCACCGGCGGCATCCCAGATGTAGGCGATGCCTCCACTCATCCCGGCCGCGAAATTGCGCCCGGTGGGACCTAGAATGACCACCCGGCCACCAGTCATGTACTCGCAACCGTGATCACCCACTCCTTCGATCACAGCACGGGCCCCGGAGTTGCGCACACAGAATCTCTCGGCGGCCAGGCCTCTAAAGTAGGCCTCCCCGCCCGTGGCACCGTAAAGGACCACGTTTCCGACGATGACATTCTCCTCGGAAAGGAACTGCGATGTTCGGGGCGGATAGATGATGAGACGGCCACCGGAAAGACCCTTACCCACATAATCGTTGGCATCGCCTTCCAGCTCGATGGTGACCCCTTTGACCAGCCAGGCACCCAGGCTCTGACCCGCGGAGCCGTTGAAGCGAATATGGATCGTTCCATCGGGTAGACTCTCTTCTCCCCACCGCTTGGCGATTTCGTGACTGAGCATCGTACCCACGGTGCGGTTGATATTTTGAATGGGCATCTCGAGCCTGACATCTTTTCCCTTGTCGATCGCGTCCTTGCAACCCTTGATCAGCTCGTTATCCAGAGCCTTTTCCAGAGCGTGATCTTGAGAGGTCGTACAGTAGACCTCCACTTGATCGTGAGGTTTCTGGGCGGGAGTCAGGATGGGAGTCAGGTCCAGGCCGTCCGCTTTCCAGTGTCGAATGGCGCTATCGGTGGCTAAAACATCCACACGGCCAATCAATTCCTCAATGGTGTGAAATCCCAGTTGGGACATGATTGTTCGGGCCTCTTCCGCCACCATAAACAGGTAGTTGATCACATGCTCCGGCTGCCCTTGAAACTTCTTTCTCAATACCGGGTTCTGGGTGGCAATTCCCACCGGGCAGGTATTGAGGTGGCACTTCCGCATCATGATGCAACCCAAGGTCACCAGCGGGGCGGTGGAAAAGCCGAACTCCTCGGCCCCTAAAAGGGCGGCGATAACCACGTCGCGACCCGTTTTTAATCCGCCGTCTGTTTGCAAGACGACCCGGGAGCGCAAATCATTGAGCACCAGAGTTTGATGGGTTTCGGCAATGCCCAGTTCCCAGGGTAATCCGGCGTGTTTGATACTGGTTAAGGGAGAAGCACCGGTGCCACCCGAATGGCCTGAGATTAAAATGTGATCGGCATGGGCCTTGACCACACCGGCAGCGATGGTTCCCACCCCCACCTCGGAGACCAGTTTGACGCTGATCCGGGCGCTGGGATTGGAGTTTTTCAGATCGTGGATCAACTGCTTGAGATCCTCGATCGAGTAAATATCGTGGTGGGGCGGTGGACTGATCAGTCCCACGCCGGGCGTCGAGTAGCGGATCCGGGCGATGATCTGGTCCACTTTATGGCCGGGGAGCTCGCCTCCTTCACCCGGCTTGGCTCCCTGGGAGATCTTGATCTGGAGCTCATCGGCATTGGTCAGATACCACATGGTGACACCGAAGCGGCCCGAGGCTACTTGTTTGATGGCAGAGCGCTTGGAATCTCCACTGGGAAGCGGTTCAAAACGTTCCGGGTCTTCACCGCCTTCTCCGGTGTTGGATTTCCCGCCGATGCGGTTCATGGCTACAGCCAGGGCTTCGTGAGTTTCCGTGGAGATCGACCCGAAGCTCATGGCCCCGGTGCAAAAGCGCTTGACGATCTCGCTGGCCGGCTCCACCTCTTCTAAAGGAATAGAGCTGCTCTTGTCGGTCTGGAATCGCAAAAGCCCCCGTAAGGTACAGCGAGTGCGGGAATCCTGGTTGAGCATCTGGGAATAGCGCTGGTAGGCTTCCTGGCTATTGGTACGGGCCGCCACCTGCAGATCCGCAATCACCTGAGGATTCCAGAGGTGTTTTTCACCCCCGGCCCGCCAGTGAAACTCCCCGGGGTTGGGAAGTTCGGGCTGAAGGTCGTTTTTCCGCTCGGGATAACCCAGGCCGTGACGGCGCAGGGCTTCGGTGGCAATCACATCCAGGTTGACCCCCTGGACCCGGCTGGCGGTTCCGGTGAAGCAGCGCTCAATAATATCGTCCCCCAGACCCACGGCTTCAAAGATCTGGGCTCCCTTGTAACTTTGAAGGGTGGAGATGCCCATCTTGGCCATGACCTTGAGCATCCCCTTGGCCACGCCCTTTCGATAGGCTGCAATGATGGTCTCGTCCGTGTACTCGTCTAAAAGACCATCCCTGCACACCTGTCTTAGGGCTTCGAAAGTCAGATAGGGATTGATGGCATCGGCGCCATAGCCGATCAAAAGACAGTGATGATGGACTTCCCGAGCTTCACCCGTTTCCAGCACGATTCCAATGCGGGTCCGCTTGGCCTTTTTGACCAGATGATGATGAACGGCTCCGCAGGCCATCAAAGAGCTCAAGGGCACCCGCTCCTGGCTGATGGCGCGATCCGACAAGACCACCAGGCTAAACCCCTCATCGATGGCCTTCTCGGCTTGAGCACAGATGCGGTCCAGTGCAGGCACCATCCCTTCTTTGCTTTCCGACTTGGGCCAGGTGATATCGATGGTCTGGGTTTTCCAGCCGGCATGGTCCATTTCCTTGATGGCACCCAGCTCTTCGTTGCTGAGAATAGGATGCTGGACTTTCAGCCGATGGGCCTGAGCCTCAGTGCTCTGCAGGAGATTGCCCTCGGGTCCTATCGAGCACTCCAGGGACATGATGATTTCTTCGCGGATGGAGTCCACGGCCGGATTGGTGACCTGAGCAAAGAGCTGCTTGAAATAATCGTAAATCAGACGAGGCTGATCAGAGAGACAGGCCAGAGCCGAGTCGTTGCCCATCGATCCTACCGGATCGCGCATTTCCGTGACCAGGGGAAGCAGCATGAACTGAAAGGTCTCAAGCGTATAGCCAAAGGCCTGAAGACGTTGTCGGAGAGTCTTTAGATCCAGGCCGGGAAGCTTCGAGGAAACCTTGAGATCGGCCAAATGGATTTGCTGCTTCTTGATCCATTGTCCGTAGGGACGGCGAGTGGCAAGATCACGTTTCAGCTCCTGGTCCGCCACGATCCGCCCTTCCTCGAAATTGACCAGAAACATCCTTCCCGGATGCAGTCTTCCTTTATGCTTGACGTTAGCCGGATCGACCGGTAGGACGCCCACTTCTGAAGCCATGATGACCCGATCGTCATAGGTGACGTAGTAACGGCTGGGGCGAAGACCATTTCGATCCAAAACGGCACCGATGAAACGCCCATCCGTAAAAGCAATGGAAGCCGGACCATCCCAGGGTTCCATCAAAGAGGAGTGGTATTCATAGAAGGCCCGTTTGTCGGCTGACATGCTCTCGTGGTTCTCCCAGGCCTCCGGGATCATCATCATGGCCGCTTCCGGTAAAATCCTTCCGGTCATGATGAGAAATTCCAGAACGTTGTCAAAATTGCCTGAGTCGGAGCAATCGGGCTCCACAACCGGAAAGACCTTGCTGAGATCCTCCCCGAACAATTCGCTTTGGACCATCCCCTCACGGGCCTGCATCCAGTTGGTGTTTCCTCTTAAGGTGTTGATTTCACCGTTGTGGCACATGAACCGGTTGGGCTGAGCCCGATCCCAGGAGGGAAAGGTATTGGTTGAAAAACGAGAATGAATCATGGCCAGGTGGCTCGTGTAGTCGCTGTCACTCAGGTCAGGGAAGTAGGGAACCACCTGCTCGGACATGAGCTGGCCCTTGTAGACCAGGACCTTGGTGGAGAGGCTGCAGATGTAAAACATCTTGGCCTGCTCCATCTTGGAGCCTCTCAGTAGATTGCTGGCTCGTTTCCGGATCACGTAGAGCTGGCGCTCGAAGGCTTCGCTCTCCAGATCCTCCCCGGCCGCGATAAAGAGCTGCTCGATGGCCGGTTCCGTAGCCCGGGCCGAAGGACCGATGTCGGCTCCCCTGGCGTCGGTGGGAACGCTTCGCCATCCCAAAATCTTCTGTCCCTGCTCAGAGACAATATCCTGCACAACGGACTTGCACTGGTCTCGTTCCTTGTCGTTGGTGGGTAAAAACACCACTCCGGCAGCGAACTTGCCGGCAGCAGGTAAATCCACCTGAAGATCCTTCTTGGCCACTTTGGCCAGAAATTCATGGGGAAGAGCCGTTAAAAACCCAGCCCCATCGCCGGTATTGGGCTCACACCCGCAGGCCCCCCGATGACTCAGGTTGATCAACATCTCATTGGCATCCACCACGATCTGATGACTGCGCTGGCCCTTGATGTGGGCCAGGAAACCGATCCCGCAGCTGTCCCTTTCGTTACCGGGATTGTACAGACCTTGGCGCTCTGGAAAATTCATATCCGATTCCTAAAATATTTAGAAATAAAGACCCAGGAAGCTAACTTCCCGAAAGGATTTTATCGTGGAGGGGCACAGAATTCAAGCTTGTGGGACCTAAGCGAAGGTCAGCAGGGGTCCTTTGCTATACTGGAATGCCAAAATGGATTGGGAACACAAGGGCCTTCGATTCACCATTACCACGGAGCCGATGGGTGTGCTTTGTCTGGCCGCAGCCCGGGTTCCCAGAGAGGGAATGTTCGTCCGGGTTCGCCCTTTTTCAGCCATTGGACGGAACCAGGAGGAAGCGGTTGAGCTGTTGCAGGACCAGATCCGGCTGGAGTACAAAACCGTCCCCGATCCTCCTGCCGATGGCTAGGTCCTAGATGGGTCTAGTGAGTCTTGTAGGGGCGGGGGGGCGGG
>CBDUTA010000079.1:0-11788 GCA_965369785.1 uncultured bacterium | reverse complement strand
TCGGACCCGGGCCACGGCAACGTCCGCGCCGATCCGACCCCTGGGACTAATCTTGGCTTTTTGAATCTTCTCCAGAGTTCTGCGCAGCTGATCCGTGCCCCCTTCCTTAAGGACCTCAACCAATTCCAGGACCTCCTGATCGGTCGTGAACTCGTTGATCCGCATCGTGATGTCAATCGTTACTCTCCCTGGGACGGAACCCTTGGTCGGAACCGCGACCATGGTAAATGTTTCCTCACGCTCTTCGCCCTCCTGATTGGAAGCGGCCGACAAAGGCCAGGCACCTGCCAGGGCCAGAATTACAGCCATTGATATGAAGACTCTAGTGATCGGTTGCTGCATCAAGCTTCCTCCTTATGTCGACTGAAATGCAAACCAAAAGGAATATAAAAGCATTTTGCAAGGAAAGAGTAAGTGAGTCAAGAACTCGAGAAAGGATAACAGGACGTCCGCGAAGGACCGAGTCTCGGGTTAAACGAGTGTTGGCGATTCGAACAGAAATTATTCTCGTGGCAAGCCATTGCCACCACCGGCTACCGCTGTGCCGCCTCCAACTGAGCCAGCAGCTGACGGAACATGGCGTTTTCCGGTACCCGTTCGATGAGTTTGTTGGCGTACAGGATGGCCTCCTCGAGCGCCCCGTTATCGCGATTCAGGGTCGTTAAAAGCATGAGCAGCTCCAGGTTATCCGGATGCCGATCATGCGCTTTCTTCAATGTCTCCAGTGCGCTGGATACCTGGCCAGTTTCTTGCAGAGCCACGGCCAGGATGTAACTGTAGCGCCAGCGGTCAGGGCGCAACTGGGCTGCCCGCCCCAAGGCTCCGATGGCTTCCTGATAGCGTTTCTGACGTATCAGGAGGAGACCCAGGGCATGGTACACATCTCCGTTACTGGGACTGATGCTCAGTGCTTGCCGTAAGAGCTTTCCCCCTTCTTCGTCTCGATTCTGTTCACGATAGAGGTCGGCCAGATTGATCCGGACCGGCACCGAGGATGGAACCAGTTGCAGCGCCCTCTGATAAGCCCGTTCGGCCTCTTCCAACTCCCCCAGTTGATGGTGGAGCACCCCCAGGTTCAAGTGGGCTTCCGGCCGGTCGGCGTTGACCTGTTGAGACTGCCGATACTCGTCCAGGACCTGGTCTCGCAAGGAACGTTGCTGAGAAGTCCATAAACCCGAGGGTACCGACGCCAGCACCCGTGCCGCCTGCAATCTCACAACCCGTATCGGATCGCTCAATAGAGAAAAGGCCAGCTGCAGCCGAGCCGGCGGCTCCAGAGCCTCCGCTGAGATCAAACCCGAGGCACGAAGTAGCGGATCGCTGCTTTTCATGGCGTTTTGGATGGCTTGCCGGGACGCCGGACCCAGAGAATACCTCGGCAGCAGTGACAGAGCGGTAGCCCGAGCGATGCCGGGCATTGAGGGGTTGTCGGCCAATTGGGCCAAAGCCTTCTCCCCGTCGGCCAGGCTGTTTCGGACGACGTAAAGAGCCTCTCCGAAGTGGGGTTGATCGGACCTTTTCGGGCCGTACCACCCGGTGACGACTTCAGCTGCCCACTGGCTGGAACGATCCGTGTGACAGCCCGTACAGGCGTTGGGAACGCCCAGTTTCAGGGATAGATCCGGCCGCGGGATTCGGAAACTGTGATCGCGGCGAGGGTCCACCACCATATAGGTACTGGCCGGCATGTGGCACTCCACGCAGCTGGCTCCGGAAGAGTTTGCTGGGTGAAAGTGATGGGAAGACGTTTCGAATTTCTCAGATAGGTGACAGGTGAGGCATACTCCGTCCTCGGACCCGTGAACCTCGAGGCTGTGGGGATCATGGCAGTCACTGCAAGTGACTCCCTGTTCATACATCTTGCTCTGTAGGAATGACCCGTAGACATAAACCTCATCCCGAATTTGCCCGTCTGCGTAGTACAGAAATTCTTCCAGCAGTGCCGGACGATGGGTGTCCATCAGAGGACGCCCGTGCTGGTAGTTTTCGTTCAAGATTCCTCGTCTTGAGTGACAGCGGGCGCAAGTCTCCAGTTGGAGATTCGAGCGCCTGGGTTGACTTCGCCTGGCCATACCACTGTCCCCTTGGAAAACCCAGCTGACATCGCTCTCCTCTTTCAGCTGAACCACCCGGCCTTTTTCCTCCTGGGTCTCTGAGGATTCCTGCCGTTGAGGCGCTTGAGCCCAGGCTACGTGCTTGGAAGCTGGACCGTGGCAGGCCTCGCATGAGACATCTATCTCGAACCAGGTGGTTTCGTAGCGATCCTCCTCCTCGAGATAGCTCTTCTTCAGCTGGGTAGAGTGACATTCTGCGCACATGTGATTCCAGTTCTGGGAGATCCCGGTCCAATGGAGGATGTCGTCGTATTGGATCTTCTCATCCGGATAAAGATGAAACCACCGCTGTCCGCCTTCCTGGCTCGGCCGCGTGTCCCAGCAGAGACTCAGCACCTGGTAGCGACCTCCGGGAAAGGCAATGAGGTATTGCTGAAGCGGTTCGATGCCGAAGGTATAGGCAATCTCGTACTCCTGAAGTTCGCCCTCAGGTCCATCGGTCCGGACCAGGAAGTTTCCCTCTCTTTTGAAGAACGTGGAGGTGATTCCGTTATAGGTAAAGGTGGCGTTGTCAAAATCACCCAGGACCGTATTCTCGTCGACGACCTGCATGGCCAGATCGTGGTGGGAGTCTTCCCAAAGTTCAACCTCCTTGGCGTGGCACTGAGCGCAGGTTTGCCTCCCCACAAAGGTCTCTGCTGTAACGGTCGCTGTTTCAATCCCAGATGATGGTTCTACAGACGGGTTCTGGGAGCAGTGAGTCAGGAGCAAGCTGATGAGAACGCCTGCCAAAATGATTGAACTGTACGGTAATCGAGAACGCCAGTTGGAACCAACTTCTTTCTCATCGGCTATGGGCGCGCGGGGAAAAAGCAAAGCCCTCACGGCACCTTAGACAAGATGTTCCCGCTTTCATCCAAGAAAACCAGCGAAGAGGAGCTTTCGGGGGTGCCGCTGCCACCACGCTCAGGAAGACTACCGAGTACGGCCCGGAGTTTGTTCTTGTCGTCGTAAAGCCACACGCCTGATCCCTCATCCAGCGGATGGGGGAAACCAGCGCTCGTATCCGCATTCTTATGATAAAAAACCAGACTGGGATTTCCTTGATAAACCGCCAGCCCGGTGCGGAGCTGGGCAGCCTTGTCGCTGATCGCCAAGTAGGCTGCGCCCGTCGGTCCCACTCCGAGACTGGCTCGAATCTTACCCTCCCCGTCTATCACTCGGAACATTCCGGCCGTGATGACCTGTGTGCTGGGATCGGAGCTCTGTGCAGATACTTCTTGTGGCATGAAAAGCCAGACTCCAAGCAGTCCCCCCAGCAAACCGCAAAAGGTGGCAAGAGAAAGGGTCACAACAAACTGATTTCGACTCATGGGAAAACTCCTTAGGGTTGGAAAGTGGATTTGATCCAATTTAAGGGGCGATCGGCGTCTGTCCCTCTGGCAAAGGCGAATCATTCCAGTGGATGATGAGCCACTCGCCGTCCACCTTGGTAAATACAGCCGTCAAGCGCGTGTCCTGCTCAAATCCGGCCTGGTAACGCGGATCGACCGCGAATCGGGTCAAACCCCAAACGAGGCCCGTATCGCCAATCACACGCACTTCGACTGCCTGTTGTGTATAGCCAGCAGTAATGACTTTGGCGAAAAATTCTTCAAACAGATTGGCCCAGACCCGATCCTCCAGTTTGGCTCGATCAATCGGGTGAATCCGGTTACGGGAGAAGAGGACGGCCTCGGGGTGCCAGACGCTCAAAAAAGCGTCTAGATCCTTTTGGCTCAGGTACTCCAGCGCATCGTCAAAAGTGGCTTTGAGATCTTCGACCTCACCCGCTGAGAGGGGAGAGACCATGATGCCCAGAATAAGAACGAAGACAAAGGTTTGGCTCAAAGACATCTTGCTATCCTAGCATGACTATTCTCCAGAGCCCACTGTAAGACTTTACCCTGTGTCGCTAGATGTATGCTTTGTCCCACAACAGATCTAAGAAGTCCTTGTATGGCAGGATGTCTATGTTGCCTACTTTCCTTCTGCGCGGTTCCATGCTAACGCATATGTATCGTTTCAGTTTCCGCTCCTCTGCCAGCATACGCAGCGGTTTAATGTCATTTGGAGAGATGTTCTTCTTCGCTTTCACTTCTAACGCAGTATGGTCGCCAATGATACAGTCAACCTCGAACCCTGAAGTGGGACGCCAATGGCTCAGCGGCTCGCCGGATATATAGTCGCTGAAACTGTTCAATTCATGCATCAGGTAGGTCTTCAACGCCTCGCGACGATCGGGTGGGAGACGTGCCTGCCCGGATTATGCATGGTCCGGGCTGGTATCAGAATCTTGCTTTTTCAAATTTGGGGGAATTTGCCTTTTTTGGACAGGACTTGAGGGCACCAGGACGGCACCAAATTGGAGCCATAATCCCGTTTATCAGTCACCAGCGTCTTTCCTTGATTTATTTTTCTTAACTCTCCACCCATACCAAAGAAAGAGTACTACAGCAGCAATAACTACTATTTCCATAACTCCCATAGGGGAGTGGAAGTGTACCAAAGGTTGGGACTGCCGAACTAGCCCGGATTAGGCATAAATTCTCTACTGCTCCACCGTCAGGGAATTCGTGACAAGAACCTATGCCATGATCCGGGCTAGAGTTTTCTCCTTGACTGGACGTCTTCTAGAATCATAGTCTTGCTCTTCCAAACTTGGAGGATTTACCTTTGTGGGACACACGCGTGTGGAAAAGAGTTGCAGTTGGACTGCTCCTTTCGGTTTCCTGCCTGAGTGCGGGTCTCAATGCCACTCCATCCTCTGTGTCTGCAGTGAAGATTGAAACGCCACCGGTTCTGGACGGGCACGTGAATGACGAAGAATGGGGAGCAGCCCCCACGGCCGGCAATTTCGTGCAGCAGCGTCCGGCCCTCGGACAACCCGCCACTGAAAAGACCGAAGTTCGATTCCTCTACACCGAGGATGCCCTCTACATCGGCGTGATCTGCTTTGACTCTGAACCGGACAAGATCGTGGATAACCAGAGCCGAAGGGACGGTAATCTAAACGACTCCGATTCGATCCTGATCATCCTGGATACTTATTTTGACAGGCAAAATGGATTCCTGTTCGGGACCAATCCGTCCGGAATCCAGTACGACGCACAGATCCTGAATGAAGGGGTCAGCGGTGGCCAGGTCAGTAGCACCGGGGGAGGGATCGGTCGCTCAGCGACTTCAACAGCAGCGCGGGGAAATGTGGCCGCCTTCAACCTGAACTGGAACACCACCTGGACGGTCAGAAGCAGTCGTACCGAACGTGGATGGGAAACCGAGATCGAAATTCCCCTGACCTCCCTTCGCTTCAAAGGCGGTGAAGAGCCCCAGAAATGGGGCCTCAACATGATGCGCAATATCCGTCGCAAGAACGAGCAGTCCTTCTGGGCCGAGATTCCCCAGGCCCACAGTATCTACCGGGTCTCTCTGGCGGGAGAACTCGAGTCACTCGAGGTTCGTTCTCCCCGAAACCTCAAGTTCATACCCTATGCTCTGGTGGGTCCAAAGAAGGACTTCAGCGCCTCGAACACGGACTTCAAGAATGAAGTGGGTTTTGATGTGAAATACGGACTCACCTCAGCGCTCACGCTGGACGGGACGGTGAATACGGATTTCGCCCAGGTTGAGGTGGATGACGAGCAGATCAATCTAACCCGTTTTGATCTCTTCTTTCCGGAAAAGCGCGGCTTTTTCCTGGAAAATGCGGGCATTTTCGCCTTTGGAACCCCACGGGAGATGGATCTCTTTTTTAGCCGAAGGATTGGTATTGAGGACGGGACCGAAGTTCCCATCCTGTGGGGAACACGACTCACGGGGAGAGTCGATCGGTTCAGCCTGGGCGTCCTTTCCATTCAGACAGGTGAAGAAGAAAACCTGGTAGCGGGTCAAAACTTTTTTGTGGGTCGTGTGCGCAGAGAGTTTCATCGAAGAAGCAGCGTGGGCTTCATTTTCACCAATCGGGACAACGTCGGCGACCCCCTGGGGCACACGGAATACAACCGTACCTGGGGAACCGATTTGCAACTGGGGTTTGGAGAGCACGTGCTCCTGTCCAGTTGGCTGGCCAAGACTTACTCCCCCGATCTCCCCGGAAATGATTGGGCGGGAAACTTCATCGCCGAGTACAGAAGCGATCTGTGGCAGTTTGATGCTAGGTACCAGGAGATCCAGGAAAACTTTAACCCGGAGGTGGGATTTGTTCCCCGGCGGGGCATCCGCCATCCCAGATTCGGTGTCCATTTCACTCCCAGTCCTGAATCGGGGCCAGTGCGACAATGGAATCCTCACTTTACCTTCCGCCGCTTTTACGGATTTGACGGAGAACTGGAGACCGAGCGCCAACACTGGGACCTGGAGATCCGTCTCACCAATGGGGGCAGCATTGGCCTTACGACCAACCGCAACTATGAGTTTCTGCGGGTCCCCTTCGACCCCCACCCGGGAGTCACTGTTCCGGCCGGAGTCTACCGTTTTAACGAGTATGATTTGTTTCTGGGATCTGACCCCTCAGCGACCCTCTTTGGTGACATTGACATCAGTCTGGGTGAATTTTTCGGTGGGGATATCCAGAGTTATTCCGTCTCATTGGGATTTCGGACGGGCCCTCGATTCATCACCACCTTCGATTTCATCAACACCAGCCTGGAAGCGGATTGGGGACGCTTCAACACCAATCTGGGGCGCCTCAAGCTGAACTACTCCTTTAACCCTTATCGCTTTATCGACGTCTTTCTTCAGTACAACAGCAGCTCACAGCAATTCAGCAGCAACATTCGCTTCGGGTGGACCACCACCTCAGGAACCGGTTTTTACGTGGTCTACAATGACCGTTACACAACCCCGGGCGAGAGGTTCGATCCGCTCGAGCGTGCCCTCTTTGTCAAGTACAGCTATCAGTTTGAGTTTTGAGATGTAATCGAACTCTGGGATTTCCTTGCAAACTACTCACCTTTAGATACTTAGGAAAACGAAAAGCCGCAACCAAAGAACCCGGATGAGCCTCTGGTTGCGGCTAGGTTGCGGATTGAGGGCAAAAAAAGGGTTACCCGGCCAGTTCCTCCGCTTTCGCATTGTCCCGTTCCCGAGATAAAGACGGCAACCGATTCACAGCCTGGCGCTGACTCCTATTCGGGATCCAGTGGGCATAGATCTTGAACGTGATTTGTGGGTTTGCGTGTCCAGGCTGCTGAGAGACGTAGGTGACCGGCTCCCCCTGGGCAAGCAGTTGAGACGCGTAGGTGTGTCTTAAATTGTGGTACCTGATGTCCCTTAGCCCCGCCTTGCGGAGTACCCGCTTGAAACTCTTGGACTTTATGTTGCCAATGTCGATTCTCTGACCTTGCTCGTTGGTCCAGATCCACTCAGAGATCTCATTGGAACCCATGCGCAACGCTTCTTTCTGGCGCTTCTTCTTGAGGGGCAGCCAAGGTCTCCAACAAATCGTCTGAGAGGTCCACTCGTCGCCGGCCGTTAATGCTGTTGAGGCCGGAATCTATTCTGTCTGGCAACTCCTCAGTGCGGACAAGTTGAAAGTCTTCGAGAGTTGCCAACACTGGCTCGAAGAGTTCAGGCTTTATCGAAGGGATGAGGATGGAAGAGTGGTCAAAGAGAATGACCGTAAAACGCCCTCCGGCCAAACCCAGGGGGAAGCCGTACAGGAGAAGGACGTGGATGAGCTGATGAGTAAACCACTCATTTTCAAGCCTCGCTGCGGTCATTTGGGTGGGCCTGGGGTGTCGGCTGAAGGATTATCCCTGAAATAGGGGTGAAGCATACCCCTGCCAGCGCGGCCCGAATCGTCAGATACGAATCTCCTCGAAATGGCTCAGGTCCGGGTCCTCAGCACAGGTCCTCGCATTCCATTCTCGGAGCAACTCAGGAGCGAGTTTCGATGCTCCGGGCGAAAAACAGTAGACGTGACCGCCTACTTCGGTTTCACGGTGGTAAAGAGAAACATCTGATGGCGCAGGACTGGAGGAACACTCATCTCTGTGTGCCAGTTCAAAAGCGTTCATTAAGGCTATAGCATTGGAATCTTCTGCTATTTCTACCTGATACCAAGGCATATTCCCTCCAATGGGCATCAATATAGCACCCAGTCCCTTGCTTTGAAATAGATCCTGAGCGATACCGCCGCCAATCGACGTCAACAGAGCAAAGATCTATGTTGGCGACACTACGAATGGCTCAAGAAAAACCAAGAGTACCCAGCAATATTCGCAGAAGCTCAGCTCGCGGCCAAGCGCTTTAGAACCGTCTAAAGTATCGGTTTGACTTACCGATAAGTACCGTGAACTCAAGGAAGGTATCCGCATAGTGAACGTTTGGAAGAAATAGCATGGATGATCCACTACTGATTGCAATGGATAAAGATCTTCCCACGCTCCCTCAGGTGGCATGGCAGGCCATGCAGTTGATAGAAGATCCTGACACAAGTGCCAGGGAGCTGGAAACATTAATCTCCCGCGATCAAGCAGTAGTGAGCAGAGTCCTGAGGCTGGCCAACTCGGCCTTTTGCGCCTTCAGCAGAACCGTTTCCACTTTGAAAAACGCCATAGTGATTCTGGGATTTCGCAATGTTCAGGTACTGGTCGTAGCAGCTGCTTACGAGTCCCTACACCGTGATGATAGCCCGCAGGAGAACTTGATGTGGGATCACGCGCTGGCGGTCTCAGCGGCGGCCAGAATCCTCGCCGAAGAGTGCGATTATCCCAGGGTCGAAGAGGCAGTCACAGGGGGCTTGCTACATGACATCGGAAAGCTCATCATGAACCAACACCTGGGCGAAAGATATGAAGAAATCATGGATCTCGTTAGCAACGAGGGCATGACCTTTGTCGAGGCCGAGCAGGATGTCTTTGGCTTTACCCACGCGGATGTCGGTGGAATGGCGGTCCACAAATGGAACTTCTCGCCTTCTCTGGAAGAGGCCGTATTTCTTCACCACGATCCGAAAAGCGCACAAGCCGACCCAGAGCTTTGCGCCATTGTCAGCCTGGCCAACCACATTTGTGTCAAGCTAGAGATCGGACTTGAACGGCTCCCGGATCTGGAGCTGTCTACAACAGACTCCGTCGAAATTCTATACTTGGATGAAGAGAATGTCTCTCGTCTCTTTGAGACAGTGGTCTCCGGCATGGCCCAGATACCGTCTCTCAAGAAATTCGTGAGTCCCCCTGCTGGCTCTGATCAAGAACCCTAACTACAAGCGCCGGTGCGATTAAGTGGCAAAGGATTGAGGAACTGGAAAGCCGAGTGGCAGAGCGCACTGCCGATCTACAGAGAGCGAATGAACAACTCCAACTGGAAATCTCGGTACGCACAGAAGCTGAAGAGGCCCTACGTCGCCTGGCAGCCGAATTGTCCCTGGCTGAGGAGCGTGAACGGCAACGTATAGCAAGGGAACTACATGATGGGATGGGCCAGACTTTAGCTCTGGTTCATATGGAGTTGGGAACACTTCGAGAACCTCTTTCCGCCACTGGCCATTCGGTGCCCCTGGAAAACATTAGTGCACTTGTCCTGCAGGCAATTCAGGACACCCGGTCTTTGATCTTCGAGCTCAGCCCTCCTATCCTTTATCAGCTGGGTTTGGAACCAGCAGTAGAGTGGCTTGCCGAAGAAACCCAGAAAAAGAGCGGGCTCGTGTGCGAAGTTAAAGATGATGAGCAACCCAAGCCGTTGGAAGAAGGAATTCGCGTGGTCCTCTTTCTGGCTGTACGCGAGTTGTTGTTCAACACGGTCAAGCACGCCCAGGCCCGCCAAGCGAAAGTAACCCTTCGGAGAGAGAATCGACACATAAAAATCCTTGTTGAAGATGACGGAGTGGGATTCGACATCTTCACGACCACCTCCCACGCCTTTCCAAAGGACGGATTTGGACTTTTCAGTATTCGCCAACAATTGGATGCTTTTGGTGGAAAGATCCAGTTCGACTCCGGCCCTGGCCAGGGGACACGAGTGACCATAATGGCACCGTTGAGGCGGGAATAGGCACTCTTTTACCTGCACCATTTAGCAAAGTACAGCCTGAGACATTCGGGTGATGGAGGTTTTCACTCTTGGGCAACCCTCTCCCACTTCATCCGCTGATCCACCATCAGCGTTATATTCTCAAACTGCACAATAGCCTTGGGCGGGATGGGTGCGACCTGGGCGGCATCCAGGTGAAAGCCGTCATGCAGCGATAGCACCTCGCCCTTCATCCCAGGTGTGACAACCGCGGGCTGGCCTTTGTCGCGCTAGGCTGAACAGCCGGTGAGGAGCTGCTGCGCGACGACCCTCACTTCCAGGACCTGCTGCTGCGGATGAATTTGATGCCCTGGCGTGGTGGGTAGAATGGTTCCATCCCGCATTGGCATTTCTATATGAGTCCTCTCAGGTAGCCTGAACTTACCCCACAGCCCCAACAGGAAAGGTTAAAATATAGACATGCCTTACAAACAGCTTTTCGTTACCTTCATCAGCTTACTTTTTCTTGGCGCAACACATGCCCAGGATGGTGCACAACCTGTGAGCTCAGAGCTGTTAGCTCCTTACCAAATCGAGAAGGTTTTGAATGACACAGTTGTTGTTGATTTCGGGGAAAACAATCCTAGCTCTCAGAGGGAAACTCTGAAGGAAATGACCATTGTTACTCCCAATGGAACATTCACGGCGACGTTGAGTAGGTTTGATAAGGAGTGCGTGGATTTATGCTCCGATGATCTCACCTGCCATTTTGTTGGCATTTACACTGTTGAAGCGATGCCACCAGAATCAGGGGAGCCGATAGTCGCCTTGTTAGGCAGACCTGCCATTGAGGATCTTTCGATGATAGCCATGGAGGAAGTTAGCGACGCCCCAAAAGCTCGAGATTGGATATCCTCAGAGTATACAAGGACTCTAAACAATCATTCTGGTAGGAGTAATGAAGTTGGAGAGCCTTTTCCCGGAGGGGCTTGGCGATGGAGACAGGATGATCAGAACGAGAGCAAAGTATTCCTGGAACGAGAGGACGGAGCATCAGGGATTGAATTAGCAGGTTGTGTAGAACAAGAATATAGATCCTTCACTCTATTACAATGTGAGGCTCATGAGCGTTCTTTTTCCCCTACAGCTTTGCTCTACGAAGACAGGAAACTATTGATTACTAGTTTTGCTGAGTACGGAATCGCAGCCGCTGACCTTCTAGCCGAATTTAACTTTGGCGGAAACACCCACTACTTGGTCAAGATTGGATTAAAAGCTCAAGCGCCGATCGGAATCATTCAGCCCTCTAGGAATAGCTGGAAGCTGTTGCTCCGTCCTAAAGATTATCCCACTCTTTGTTAAATCCTCGCTTCCAAGACCTGCTGCTGGGGATGAATTTGATGCCATGCGTGGCAGGCAGAATGGTTCCATCCCGCTATAGGGTTTCTATATGAGCAGGTAGCTTGAACCTGCCCCGAGCCCTACGCCCCTGCCACAGGAAAGGTTAAAATATAGACACCGTTTTCATGCACTGGAGAATACTCTATGAAAAAAGCACTGATGAGTTTTTTCATGTTCGGGGCCGTTTTTAGTCAACCGCTATACGCAGGTGAATTATGCCCGGATATCAAGCAATCCGGGACGTGGTCAATTCCGGAAAGTGCCTTCACAAGAGAAGAAGCGAATAGAGCATTAAAGGCCTTGGACAGTCGGGTTAATGAGGAATGGGGATCAGACTGGGG
>CBDUTA010000078.1:0-12019 GCA_965369785.1 uncultured bacterium | reverse complement strand
CACCTGAGGTGCCTCCCACTTTCCGGATCGGTCCTGGCCCGCAGGCTAAAGCCTGCGGCTCTGACTGGATTGAATTCTGGGACAGGCCCAGAATTAGGTCTCTAAACCCCCGGAATTCCTGGAGAATTTTTGGGCCTGGCACCGAATTGTCCAAACACTTCCTCAAAACTCCTCTGGAAGACCCGTTTCACCTCGTCCAAATCAACGGGACCTCCCAACAGATCGCTCAGGGAAGTCACGGGACAGTTCAGGATTCCGCAGGGATGAACGAGCTCAAAGTAACTCAGATCGGTATTCACGTTTAGAGCAAAGCCATGCTGGGTGATCCAGCGGCTTACTCGAATACCGATGGAAGCCAGTTTTCCCGTCCCCGTCCATACACCGGTTAAACCGGGCTTCACGAAGGCAGTCACACCGAAGTGGGCCACCGTCTGAATTAAACTCTTTTCCAGGTCTCTCAAGAAACGATGGACATCCCTTCCCCGCTCGCGCAGATCGAGATGAGGATAACCGACCAGCTGTCCCGGGCCGTGGTAAGTGACATCTCCTCCCCGGTTGGTTTGAACCAGTTCGATGGCTCTCCCAGTGTGGTCTTCTCTGCTGAGAACGTTCTCGGGCTTCCCTGCCCGTCCCATCGTAAAGACGTGGGGATGTTCGAGCAGATAAACGGTCTCAGGCTGGCGCCGATGAAGGGTTTCCTGGAATGCCGTTTCCTGTTGCCTCAAGCCCTCTTGAAAAGAAATCAGACCCAGGTCAATGAACCGCATGGACCCTATCATAGCCCGGATTATGCATAAGTTCTCTACTGCATCACCAAAATCACTCGTCCTGACTGCGCGACCCGCAAGCGGGTACCCCCTCCCCGGCCTCCTCAACGTACCCTACAGTACGTTTGCGGGGGCCGACCCGAAACGGGTGCCCTCGCGCGCCTTGTCATTCCGGGCGCCTTCGGTGCTTCGTGACGAGAACCTATGCATAACACGGGCTTTAGCGGATCCGACCTTTTCACCCCAGTCACTCCTTCACCCTTTTGTTACAATGTGAGCGCCGGAGCATCGATGAAAGCCAGAAAAATTCACAAAGTGATTTACTCAGAGATCCTTTCGCCTTCTCTGATTGCTCTGGTCGTGCTGACCTTCGTGGTCTTCACCCGAGAGTTCGGACGGTTGGTGGAGTTGCTGATTCGTAAGGATGCCGATGCCGTTACGGTTCTGGGAGTCATCCTGGCACTTTTGCCCAAGATCCTCATCTTCACGGTTCCCTTCGCTTTCCTGATTGGAACCCTCATCGGGTTTAGTCGTCTTTCCGCCGACACCGAAGTCGTGGCCATGCAGGCGGGCGGCGTCAGTATCTATCAGATGCTGTGGCCGGTCTTTAAGGTCCATTTTGGAGTGGCCGCCACCACCCTTCTTTTGACCTCCGTTTTGCTGCCCCAGGGAAATTGGACACTGCGACAGATTCAACACCAAATGGGGCTGCGGCCCGTTCACTCCCAGATCAAACCACGGGTCTTCAATGAGGATCTGCCCCAGGTTATCCTCTATGTCGAAGACCAGGAGTTACAAAGCTCTGCCTGGAAGGGAGTCTTTTTATCGGATACAGGAGGTAGTGGCGAACAGCGGATCATTCTCTCCAGTCAGGCTTATCCCCTGTTCAGCTCAGACGCTCAGCGTTTGCAGCTCCACTTTGAGGAGGGCTGGATTTATACCGTCAACTCGGAATCTCCTGAAAAAGATACCCTGACGCGATTTCAGACCCTGGACGTACCCATCAACTTTCCGGCCGCCCAACAGATTGAAGCCAGGTCCAAAAAGCCCCGGGAGAAGACCTTTTTCGAGCTTTGGGGGGGCCGAGAAGATGCGGATCAGGAGATCAGAAGGCGCAGCTCGATCGAATTGCAAAAGCGAATCGCCCTACCTCTTTCCGCTTTGATTTTCGCCGTCCTGGGGGTCACCTTGGGGGCCCACACTCCTAGAAATACACGGGGTTACGGGTTTATCGTCAGTATGCTCGTCGTATTTCTCTACTACATCCTCTTTGCCAGTGGAACCGAGCTTGCCGAAAATGGAGACCTGGCCATCGGCTGGGGAGTGTGGGGCGCGGATCTTGTGCTGGGGCTCATTGCCTTGTTTACTCTTCGCTACTCCCAGACCACCTCCGATGTGCTGAGGACCATCCTCAACCTGGGACCTCTGGTTCGCATTTCGCGATACACAGGACGACTCATCGAGGCTTTCAGAAATATCTTTCGTGGGTACTTTCTCCGGGTTCGAGATTGGTCCGCTTCTTTGGGCAAGATTCGTCTACGTCTGGCCCGGGTCATTGATCTTTACGTCACCCGAATCTTCATGCTTTATTTCTCGCTGAGCCTGGCCGTCTGTGTGTCCCTGTTTTACCTCTTTACATTTTTTGAGCTGATTGACGACCTTTTTGAAAACAGTGTGTCCGTCGTTCTATTTCTGGACTACTTTTTCTATCTCTTTCCTCATATTTTGATGCTTCTGGTCCCTATCTCCATGTTGATTGCCACACTGGTGACCTTTGGACTACTGGATAAGACAAACCAGATCCTTGCCCTCAAGTCCTGTGGTGTGAGTGTCTACCAAATTGCTATTCCGGTACTGGCACTGGCTTTGACGGTGAGCGCCTTTATTTTTGTCACCCAGGAGTACATTCTCCCTTATGCCAATCAAAAACAGGACAATCTCAGAAATCTCATCAAAGGACGTCCGGTTCAGACCTATTATCAGGGGGGACGCAGTTGGATCTTTGGTGAAGAGAATCGGCTCTACCATTACAACCACTTTGATTCCGAGCGGGGCAACTTTGCTGAACTGTCGATCTACCAGCTCGACATTGCGGAGAATCGCATCTTTCAGCACACCTACGCTCGCAGGGCAGTCTGGAATGCGTTCGACCAAAACTGGCAGCTCTACAACGGCTGGGAACGAAGCTTCAGAGACAATAAGCTGGAATATTCAACCTTTGAGGAGAAGGCCTCCTTCATGAGCGAAGACCCCAGCTATTTTGAAGCGGAGGTAAAGGAATCCAGCAAGATGACTTATCTGGAGCTCAAGAACTACATCGAAGGCCTGCAGCAGGGAGGCTTCGAAGTGGACCATCTCAAAACAGAACTCTACACGAAACTTTCCTTCCCCTTCGTGAGCTTTATCATGCCCATTCTGGGCATTCCCTTCGCCTTCACGATTGGCCGAAAAGGAGCTTTTTACGGAATTGCAGCTGGCGTTTTGCTGGGCATCTTTTACTGGGGAGCCTTTGGAGTATTTGGTGTTTTGGGCTCCAATGGTTTACTCTCTCCACTGCTTGCGGCCTGGGGACCCAATCTGCTTTTTGGGGCCGGTGGAGCGCTGCTCCTGTCGTCCGTGCGAACTTGACAATTCTTACCCCATCTCGTTATTCTGCAAAGGGGACAAGGGGAGTGGAAATCCCTGTCAGTGTAAATGAGTAACCTGTCGTTGGAAGGCTAGGCGACAGTGTCTTATTGGGTTATCGGGTTCCACTATTCTTGTTTGTTAACTCGCTAGCATGGAAGGAAATACTCGCAGATGAAATCGTCTTGGTCATCAGTGCTTGGATGGTTCGACAACACAGCCTATAGTCAGGCCGTCCCAGAAAGTGAGTTCAAAGACATTGACTGGGTCCGATCGATCCCCTTCCTGGCCCTCCACCTGATGTGCTTCGGAGTGATCTGGGTAGGGTGGAGCTGGATTGCGGTGCTAACGGCCGTGGCCCTTTACTTCATCCGAATGTTTGCCATCACCGGCTTTTACCATCGTTACTTCTCCCACCGTAGCTTTAAGACATCGCGCTGGGCCCAGTTTCTTTTCGCCGCCTGGGGCAACAGCGCCGTTCAAAAAGGACCCCTCTGGTGGTCCGCTCACCACCGCCATCATCATCGTCATTCCGACCAAGAGGGCGATACCCATTCTCCCCACCGGGACGGACTTTACTGGAGTCACATGGGTTGGATTACCTGCAAGGGGAACTTCCCCACTAACTATAAGGCGGTTCCCGACCTGGTCAAATTTCCTGAGCTTCGCTTTCTGGACCGCTTCGAGACGGTGGTCCCGATCATTCTGGCGGTATCGCTTGTCACCTTTGGGTCGATTCTGAACTCACTGGCTCCCCAGCTGGGAACTTCAGGCATGCAGATGTTGATTTGGGCATTTTTTATCTCCACAATCTTTCTCTTCCACGGAACCTGTACGATTAATTCTCTCTCTCACCTGTTTGGGACAAAGCGCTACAAGACCTCCGACGAGAGCCGGAACAATTTTCTTCTCGCACTGATCACGCTGGGAGAAGGCTGGCACAACAACCATCATCATTTCCAGGCCTCCGTCCGTCAGGGCTTCTACTGGTGGGAAATTGACATTACCTACTACGTTTTGCGGCTCCTTTCCTGGACCGGAATCATTTGGGATCTCACCCCGGTTCCAGTAGGCGTCCGTACGGCTAGACGCGTGGAGTCGTGACAGACCGCTGACGGGCTGACAGCCGTCAGCGGAAATTCAAAATTCAAAACTCCAAATTCCAAACAAATTCTAAATCTCAAATTCCAAATTCAAAACGAATTCGACATCTGACCACTGACAGGAGTTAGGAGATTTCTGGAACTCGGAACGCGCGCGAAGCGCGCTTCACGAAGTAAGGGGGCCGCCGCTGAGTTGTTCCAGGTAGAGATCTACGGCCTGTCGGAAGGAATCCAGGGTGTCCTGCACGCTGGATCTGAAATCGCGGTGAATCTGTTCGTGGCGCTGCTGAACCCGGGCAAATAGATCCTGCGCATAAGACCTGACTTCCTCGATACCCTGGCTCTGCACCTTGGTAAACCGGGAGAGGGCTTCCTTGAAAGCAGCCAGTTCCGCAGCCAGATATTCTTCGAAAGCGTGAACAGCGATCTGCTGGCTGGTGATCTTCTCGAAATGATAACCCATGATAGCCAGACGCACCGCTTCCGGGACCAGCCTTGGGTTATACCGAAAAACTCTCACCAGGAATCGAAAATAGGCGGGACCCTGTCGGGAAAACACCTGTCTTTTGATCGATTTCACGACCGCCATCATCTCTGTTTGCCCGAAACTTCTGACCGTATGTTCGGTGAATTTCAGGTTCTTCAACAGAGTCCAGCAGCGCTCAAAATAATTCTTAAGACTGGGATCGTAAATAGTTGTCAAGACACGCTTATACCCTTGGATCAGAACCTCCCGGTCCATCTCCGTTTCAAAATTCAAGGTAATGCTGACGTTGTTGCCGGTGGACTCCTTGAGTAAACGACCCTCCCGCTGCAGACGGAGGTACAAATCGGTGCCTTTCAAGGCACTCAACAGTCCCACCATGGCCATGGGAATGCCCGATTCCTGGATGAATTCAATCTGGGAATCGAAGACGTCCTCGCTGTCCCCATCCAGTCCCAGGATGAATCCTCCCATCACCTCCATCCCCTTCTGCTGAATCGTCCGTACCGCATTCATGAGATAGTGTTGTTCTCCGGTTCGGGTGTTCTGCTTCTTTTTAGTCTTCAGCAAAGCGTCAGGATTGGGTGTCTCTATACCCAGGAAAACCGTAGTGAAGCCGGAATCGATCATGGCATCCAGGAGCGGCTCCAGCCGACCCAGGTTCACGCTGGCTTCCGTGAAAAAGGAAAAAGGATAATCCCTCTGCCTTTGCCATCGGGCAACATCGGTGAGCAAACTCAAAGCAGCGCGTTTGTTCCCGATAAAGTTATCATCCACCAAGAAAAGACTTCCGCGCCAGCCCAGGTCGTAAAGAAGATCCAACTCGGCCAGGACCTGATCGTTGGTCTTGGTACGAGGCTTCCGGCCAAACAACTTGGTGATGTCGCAAAACTCACAATCGAAGGGACAGCCTCGAGAAAACTGCAGCGACATCGATGCATATGGGGCAAGATCAATCAGATCGTAACGAGGCAAGGGCGATCTGCTTACATTGGGCTTTTCCGGTGCTCGATAAATCCTCCTGGCTGTTCCCTGTTCCAGATCTCGCAGGAAGGCCAGCAGCGAATCCTCAACTTCATCCAGGACCAAGTGATCCACACCCTCCAAGTCCTCGTAGTATGAAGTGGGGTGCGGCCCACCGGCAATCACGGGAATACGGGCCTGATTACAGAGCTGAACCACTTCCTTGAGAGAATCCCGCTGAACAATCATGGTGGAGGTAAAGACTAGGTCCGCCCACTCCAGATGTACCGCTGTTAAGGACTGGACATTCATATCCACAACCTTGAGGCGATACTCTTCGGGAAATATTCCAGCAACAGTCAGGAGACCCAGCGGCGGCATGGCCGCTTTCTTGCCCACGAAATCCAGGGCAAAATTGTATCCCCAGTAAGATGAAGGAAATTCCGGATAAACCAAAAGCACGTTAGGCAAGATCTCTTTCCTCGTTCCCCGATAAATCGAGGAGTACACGCTCCAAAGGCTATCGTACGGAGGTGGAGACGTCAATGGGAAGGGGCTCAAAACTCTTGACCAGGAAAACATAGGAGAGGGCCCCGCCCAGAGCCATGGCCGCCGCCACCAAAAGAGCTAAAACGAAGGAGCCCGTGGTTCCCACGATGTAGCCGGTGATAACGGCCACCGCCATACCGCTAAACACTCCTATGGTGTTTTGTATGGAGGTCAGCGAAGCCGCCCTGGAGGGAGCTAGATCCATGGGAGCAGAGTTGGCGGATGCCGTAATCAGCCTCATCGATCCCAAACAAAGGCTCAGCAGGGTGACGGCCAACCAGGTTTGGGATGCAAAAGCCGCCGCCACCATGGTGATCGTCGCCAGCGTCAGTCCCACCCCAATCATCGTTTTTCGAGACGCCGTACGACTGAAGCCCCGCCGGATCAGGTAATCCCCTACCCATCCTCCCGCCAGGGTTCCCACCAGCCCCATCCAAAAAGGCAGACTGGCCACGATTCCTGTTTGCAGAACCGTCATCTCTCGCTCCAGAATGAGATAGCTGGGGAGCCAGGTGAGAAAGAAAAAGTAAGCATAGAGATATCCCACCTGCCCAAAGACGATTCCCCACACGGATCGATACGTAAACAGTGCCGCCCAGCGCATCTGGGGAGTGTCACTTCCCTTCTGCTGTTCCACGGGAGCCCCCTGCCGCCCAATCTTCTTGTCCGGATAAAAGACCAACCAGACGAGGGTAAACACCAGGCTTGCACTACCGATGCAGTAAAAAACCCATTGCCAGCCAAAACGGTCCAGAATGAAAGCAGCGATCAGGGTTCCCGTGGCCAAGCCCACCTGGCCTCCGGAGAAACACAACCCTACGGCGGTGGCGCGCTGATTAGGATGAAACCATCGGGTGAGGGCCGATGCCTGAGAGGGAAAACGAACGCAGTGTCCGAATCCGAACAGGGCCCGCATTAAAAAAAGAGATCCCACTCCCGTTGCAAGGGGCAGAACCAGTGTGGCCACACTCCAAACGGTGGAGCCAACGCCCAGTACGATCCAGGGTCCGAGCCGATCAACTATGGGCCCGGCCATGGGGAGAAAGCCGACGTAGGTCCAATTCCACGCTGAGAGGATGTAACCCATCGTCTGAGGGGTGATGTCGTACAGGCTCATCAAGGCAGGAGCCACCACGGCCAGCGAAACCCGGATGATATCGGTGAACAGCTGGACGAAACCAAACAGACCCACCACCGTCCACTTCTTCATCGGCGTCTCCTGCGTTGGGAGTTCGGGGCCTGTCCCCGAACTCTCAACGCTCATCCAGTTTGAGTAGGCGGCGGGCGTTTTCTCCTAGGATGTTCCGCTTTCCCTGTTCACTGAGAAAGGGCAGATCAAAAATGGTGCTGGGGGGATCGAAATCCCAGTGGGGCCAATCCGAGGAATAGAGCAGCTGGGTTTCGGCATTGATCATTTCAAAGGTCAACTCCAACGCCTTGGGATGATCCGTTTCTATCGGCTGGGAGGTGTAGTACATCTCCCGCATGTATTCACTGGGAGGCTTGCGAAGGAGAGGGGCTTCGGAGGTTCGCATCATGTACTCATGGTCCAGCCGCTGCATCAAAAAAGGAATCCAGGCCAGCCCGCTTTCAATCCAGATCGTCTTGAGCTTGGGGAAACGCTCGGGCATACCATTGAGCACCCAATTGGTCATATGGACCAGGTTGCAAAGAACAAAGGCCAGGGCATGCATTCCGATGAATCGGTTGAGCAGTGCCATCGAAGAGTCCTGCCAATAGTACCCGGCATGAAAGCACAGAGGCATCTCCCTCTCCTCAAGAGCGGCATAGAGCTTCATGTACTGGTTGTGATGGACCGGTTTGTAGCGTGCACTGGTGATAGTGAAGCCGACGGAACCCTTGACCTCGGAAAAGTCCTCAACCGTTCGAAGAGCAGCCTCTGGGTCATTAAAGGGCAAATACATAAAGCTTTTGATTCTCTCGTCACCCGGCAGTAATCTCTCCGCCAACCAACGGTTGTAGGCCCGGCCCAGTAAAACCTCCATCTCCGGCTGGGGATGGGTGCCTAAAAACAACATGGGGGTCGGGAAGACCACCATATAATCAAACCCGAAGCTCTCCATGGCGCGGCGGGTGAGGATCACATCACGATGGACGTCTTTTTCCTCCACCGTTTCCAGGCGATTGTCGTTGTGGGGAATGCGCCCACCGACGCCCTGATATTTGAGCCCGAAATCGCCGTTTAGACCATAGGGCGGTCCGCCCGTCCTGGACTGCTGATACTCCAGGGCCTGGGCACGAATAACGGGATCTTCAATGTACTCGATGATCTCATGCCAGGAGGTGGTCTCGGTGTGATGGGAATCGATATCGACGATCAGATAATCTTCGAATTTGTTGGCATCAGCCTGCCGTTTGGCGTGGGCCAGAATATCGCGGGTATCGGTATAGACATCGATCGGCTTGATCGGACTTTCAGGAACTTCCTTCATCCCTGCTCCCCTCTTCTTTCCTGGGCGGTCTGGGCCGGTTAAACCACATGGCCAGGTCAAAGGTATTGAGGTTCACCGCTCGCAGAATCTCCGAGACGGTAACCACCACATCGGTCGGGGTCACCACCTCACCCGGGCCCAAAATCGGGGAAAAGAACCGGTCCTCCCTCTCCACTTTGGCCGCGAACAACTTCACCGCCGCCGTCATCAACTGTTGTACCGTCTCCTCAGAGAACCTTTCGGTCTCGCCCGCCTCCACCGCCTCTAGGGCGGCTTCGAAAATGGCCTGGGCGGCTTCGGCTGAATCGATCTCAGACGTTTTCAATTTAGATAAGGACATAGACTCCTCCCTTGCGAACCTCCACTTCATACTTCTTTAAGTGGAAACGCCTGTTCCCCGCATTCACGCCATCCTTGAGATCGTACTCAAAACCATGCCAGGGACAGATGATGTGCAGATGCTCCTTTGAAAACTGCAGTCCCCTGCTGGTCTTGTCCTCGTTTAGGACCTCCTCCACCTTGTTTAAAATCTTCCCTTGGCAGACCGGACCGCCCCGATGGGCACACTGGTTCTGGTAGGCGTAGAAAGCTCCATTGACCCGAAAAACACCGATTTCCAAACCGTCCTGGACGATGATCCGGCGGTCCTGCTCCTCGAAATCCTCTTTCCGGCCCACAAACAATTCAGACATGCTTCTCTCTTCAGACGTGATTAAGGTTTTTCATCTTCGTTCACCGTTGTCGCCATGTCAAGACTAGGGGTACAGGAGATCGGATATACTAAAAACTCATGCCTAATAAGAACCGAATTGGCCGTCCCCTTTTTGTTCTCTTGTCCCTTCTGGTGTTGACAGGCTGTGCCCGCAACCCGGTCACCGGGAAACGTCAAATCGTCCTAATTTCAGAAAGTCAGGAGATCGCATACGGAAGAGAAGCCCATCCCGAGGTGCTGGCCCAGTTCGGACGGGTGGAAGACTCCGATCTTCAAAGTTACTTCAATGGGATCGGACAAAAACTGGCCGACCTCTCTCATCGTCCCCAACTGGAGTGGCACTTCAACGTCGTCGATAGTCCGATCGTCAACGCCTTTGCCCTTCCCGGAGGTTACATTTATTTCACGCGGGAGATCCTGGCCTACATGAACAACGAGGCGGAGCTGGCCGGGGTGATGGGACATGAAATCGGACACGTCACGGCTCGACACTCGGTCTCACAAATCAGCAAAAGTCAGCTCTTGGGAGTGGGATTGGGATTGGGCAGCGTTCTTTCGCCCACTTTCTCCCAGCTGAGTGAGCTTGCTCAAGTCGGTGTGGGAATGCTCTCCCTCAAATACGGTCGAGACGATGAACGGCAATCCGATGAGTTGGGCGTGGAATATATGAGCCTGGGCAGTTACGACCCTCGGGAACTGAGCAAGTTCTTCGTCGTTTTTCAACAAATGAGGGAGGACTCCAGTCAATCGATCCCCGACTGGCTGTCCAGCCATCCCGCTCCCCCGGATCGAATCACCGCCACCCGGCAGAAGGCTGAAAATATTGCTCGCGGGCAACCCAACAAGCGTTGGATCGTCAACCGGGAAACCTTCCTCAGGCGCATCAACGGCATTGTATTCGGGGAAAATCCACGGGAGGGATTCCGGTCAGAGGGGTGGTTTGTCCATCCCGACTTGGAGTTCAGAATTGGCATTCCAACGGGATGGCGTGTGCAAAACAGCAAGCAAGCCGTCGTTTCTGCTCCAGCCAGTGAAGACGCTGCCATTCAACTCACTCTGGCCGAAGCCCCTGAAGGCACCTCTCCAGGAAAGTACGCCAGAGATCTGGCCGAGCAGTCGGGCCTGGAATTGCTGGAAGGGGAGAACACCCGCATCAATGGCAACCGCGCTTTTATAGGCACCTACCGGTTTCAGGATTCCCAGGGCAATCGACTCCGTGCACTGGCCGCCTTCATTGATTTTGGGGGAAAGCTCTATCAGATCCTCGGTCTGGCCCCCAACCAGACCTTTTCCAAATACGCCAGGACATTCGAGGACAGCCTCACCAGCTTTTCCAGATTAAGAGACCGGAATCTCTTGAATATCCAGCCCGATCGGCTGAGGATTCGCACGGCGCGGCGGGGGCAAACCCTGGGCCAGATTGCCCAGGCTGTGAACAATCCCCGGATGAATGCGGAGGCACTGTCTCGACTGAATCGTATCGATGTCGACCAGTCTCTTAGGGCAGGTACCTTGGTCAAGGTCATCGAAGCGGGAAGACGCTAGCGCGCTTCGCGCGCAGAAAATAGAAAATAGAAAAAAGAAAGACCAGGGCTGTCTGTAGTCAGGTGGTCAGGTGGTCAGGTTTACTAGTTAATCCAGAAATCGTCTTTTTTTTCTTTTTGCTCTCTTCTCTGGCTGTCGTATACCTTGAATTTCTTCCGCATCCGTTGCAGCTTCCAGCGCTGGTAGCTCTGACGCACCACGGACGGGGACAGCAAACCCTTCATGTAGAGAAAACCAAAGACCATGCCTCCCAGATGAGCCATGTGGGCAATGGGACCACCCGGTGAACTCAAAGCGGAGTAAAAGGTGACAATGCCCAGAAAGGCCACAAAGTATTTCACTTTGACGGGAAAGAGAAAGTAGAGGTATATCATCCGTTCCGGGAACATGAGCCCATAGGCCATCAAGACTCCGTAGACAGCACCGCTGGCTCCGATGGTCGGTACGGGAGAAAAAGGCTGAACGGCAATCGACAACAGCCCAGCTCCGATACCGGTAATCAGGAAGAACCTCAAAAACTCCTTGCCGCCCCAGCAGCGCTCCAGTTCGGAGCCGAACATCCAGAGCGGGAACATGTTCCAGAACAAGTGCCCAAATCCCCCGTGAAGAAAAAGATAGGTGACGATCTGCCACAAAAACAGTTTACTGAGGACTGCGGCAGGAGTCAGGCCGAAGATCTGGACCATGGCCCGGCTATCTCCCAGCCACTGCAGAAGAAAGGCACCCGCACAGGCAATCACCAGGTACTTGACCATAGGGGTCATGGTGGGACCCAGCCTCATCGTCGATCTTGGACCAAAACTCATAGGTCTGATGAT
>CBDUTA010000077.1:0-12037 GCA_965369785.1 uncultured bacterium | reverse complement strand
GATCAGCAAATGAAAACAGGATTTATCGCCGTAACGGCTTTTTCCCTTCTTCTCCAGCCGTCTTCAGCCCGTTCATGCTCAGGACTCCGGGGAGAAAACTTTCTGGGTGTTTGATGGCCACACCCATCCCACCTGGTCGGTCTACGCCCGGGGAGGAACGATCGCAGAACCCAACTCCGATCCCCGCTTCACCCTTCCCCTGGCCGAGCGGGGTGGACTGGGAGCGAGTTTTTTTAATACCGCCATTGATGAGTTTCTGGAAGCCAATCATATAGCCGTCAAAGAGGCTCTCCGTCAGTTTGACCACTTCTACCGGGAAGTCGCCCGATACCCGGATCAAGTCGGGGTGGCCACCAACGCCGAGGAGGTTCGGGCCCTTCGCCGGCAGGGCAAGATCGCGGCCATACTGGCTATTGAGGGAGCGCTGGCCCTTGAGAGCGACCTGGGGGTCCTGCGCATGTTCCACAGGCTGGGACTGCGTGAGATGAACCTGGTTCACCTGCTGGGAAATAATATCGGCGATGTCATGCACTCAAGCGAAAATAACGGCAAAGGATACGGTCTGACCGACTTCGGACGAGAACTGGTGGCCGAGATGAATCGACTGGGGATTGTCATCGATCTTTCCCATACCGCTGAGCAGACCGTGTTGGATGTGATGGAGGTGAGCACCCAGCCTGTGGTGACCACCCACTCAGCCGCTCGAACTCTGATGTATTCTCCGACTCTGCCAAACTGGAGCGATGAGATGATCCGCAAACTGGCCACCATGCGAGGGGTCATTTGCGTGCCCTTTTTGCCCATGGCCGTGAATCAGGAATATCAGGATAAATGGCACACGGGACGCCCCCGCGGCTCGGGCCTCATGGGACTGGAACCGCTGGTTTACCGAGGAGATCCCACCAAGATTTACGAGTTCATCGAAGAGCGAGCAAACAGAGGTGCATCGAATCGCGGCAGAATGGCCGAAGAGCGCCGCAAGAGTCTTCCGCCTCTCTCGGATTACATCGATCACATCGACTACATCGCCAGGCTGGTGGGTGTGGATTCTGTGGCCGTCAGCTCGGATTGGGGAGGCTATCCGGTCAACATCAAGGGAATCGAGAACGCAGGCGAGTACCAGAATATCGCCCAGGCCCTTTTGAAAAGGGGGTACAGCGATGAGGATGTGGCCAAGATCATGGGGGAAAACCTGCTGCGTGTTTTTGACGAGGTGGTGAGATAAGAAGGAGCCGGCAGCTGGCTCAACGGAACTAAGGAACTAAGGAACTGAAGGAGGAGTTTGATATGGGAGAGAAAATCAAAGTGACAGTAGCGGTGATGATTGTGGGATCTTTTGTGATGGGTCCGCTGTGGGCGCAGGCCAGCCCGGAGGTGGCGTCCATGCCAGAGGGCGAGGGGAAGCAATTGGTGGCCAACATCTGTGCAGGATGTCATTCGCTGGATACCGTAACGACGCAGCGGAGAAACAGAGAGGACTGGAATAATACGGTGGCCAATATGATTTCCAGAGGAGCCCAGATCTTTACCGATGAATCGGCTACGATCGTGAACTATCTGGCTGAGCACTACGCACCCGGGTCCGCTTCCGCATCCTCCTCTGATTCACCTGCGGCAGGACTGTTCCGGGACAAGTGTTTTCAGTGTCATGGTGAGACGATGTGGAGAGATCTCAGGCAGGATCGCCGGGCCTGGGTAGGAACTCTTTACCGGATGGTAGGACGAGGCGCGCTCTGGACCGAGGAAGAGATCAGCACCATGGCCGACTATCTCATTCAGATCAACGGTCCCCAATAAGTCCTTTAGCCCGGATGATGCATAGTCCGGGCTAGAATCAAGGAGGCGACTATTGAGAGAGTTGGTTGCCCAGTATCTCTCCAGATCGATTTCTCGGCGCCGCTTCGTCAGCCGTTTGGCCAAGACGGGTGTCTCGCTGGCCTCTGCTCAGTCGGTGCTCCAATCCCTGACTCCTCTGGTTCGCGGTCAAACCGGAAGTGGAGGAGGTTCCCCCGAAGGGGTGAGAATCTTTGAAGGGACGGGAGGAGAAGCCTTCGCCGAGCAGTTGATTGCCTCGGGTGTGAAATACGTCTTTGGCAACTCGGCGAGCAGCGATGCCTACTTTTACGAAGCTCTAGTCGACCGCCCACAACTCACTTACATTCTTACCCCCCACGAAGGTCCAGGAGCGGCCATGGCCATGGGCTACACCCAGGCCTCAGGGGAGCCCACCATTGTCATGCAAGCGGCCATCGTGGGCTTGGTGAACGCTATGGGGCAGATGTACAACGCGTGGAAAGAACAGACCCCCATGGTCTTTTACAGCTATCGCAATGAGTCGAGCCGGACAGCAGGACGAGACGGGTTCGAAGAAGTGGCCTATCAGGAGGAAATTGTAGCGCCACTGACCAAGTGGCACTGGATGGCGCGGCGCTCGGAGATGATTCCGGAGACGGTGCGTCGTGCCTTCAAGGTGGCCTGGACTCCCCCTTACGGTCCCACCTATGCCACCTGGCATACCGATTACACCGGGGAGAAGGTGCGCACCGAGATTATCACTCATGAGAAAGTAGACCCGCGCATGCGGGTCAGGCCCAATCCGGAAGAGGTGGAGAGAGCTGCCCAGCTCCTGGTAGAGGCCAAACGACCCCTTTTGATTGTAGGCGATGAGCTGTACAGGACCCGGTCAATCGACAAGGCGGTGCAGTTGGCCGAGATGCTGGGTCTACCCGTAACCCAGGGTAGACTGGTCTATGCCAACTTTCCCCAGACCCATCCTCTTTGGGTGGGTGGACGTGCCATGGGGACTCAGGACCCAGACCTGGTCATCAACGTGGGAAACAAACTTCAACACAGCAGCCCGACACCGATGGTGCCGCGTCATGTCAAGTTCATCGATATGCGGCTGGACAGTGCCAGCATGGGCAACATCATGACCACCGATGTCCCACTGGTGGCCGATGTGGGTTATGGGCTGCAGGACCTGATGGCAGCGCTTGAAGGCATCATGACCCCCGGGATCAAGAAGAAGGTGCAGGAGCGCAGTGAGAAGATCCGAGCCTTTAGCGAAAGGGCCAAGAAGCTGCAGCCGGTGATGAGCAGAAATCCGGACTGGGATCAGAGCCCCATGGTGACGGACCGCGTCACTTATGAGATTGCCCAATTTGCCGATGACGATGCCCTGATTGTCAGTGAGGCATCGGTGGGAGGAATGCATACCTTTGGGTTCAACCCGCTGGGCGGGCGCGAGCACTTCTCCCGTTACGCCGGTCACCTGGGAGGAGCGACCGGAAAGGCGGCCGGGGTCAAGCTGGCTCGTCCCAAGCGCCAGGTCATCTGTCTGACGGGAGATGGAGCCTTTGTTTTCGGCCCTACGGCCCTCTGGAATATGGCTCGACTGGAGCTTCCGGTGATCGTGGTCGTTTACAACAACCATTCCTACGCCGGACCCCACAATCGAGTGATCAATGCTGTGCCCAACAGCCGAATGGTCGAGACGGGGCGTTTCTTCTGCGACTATCTGGGCAAGCCGGACATGGATATGGCTTACATCGCCAAGGGCTTCGGGGTGGATGGCGAGGTGGCCCATTCACCGGACCAGCTGAAAGAGGCGCTGGTACGAGCGGGACAGGCCACTCGAGAAGGGAAACCCTATCTGATCGATGCCCAGGTGGCCCGTACAGGCGTGGGCTGGGCCGAAGAGCCCTGGACACCCAGCCTTGCAACGACCACATAGGGGCGAGCCAGCATTCCGCTTGTGGTAAGACGCAGTCAGAGCCGTGGGCTTTAGCCCACGGGCCAGTTTGGAGAATGCATTCCTAACGACCAGGAGAAAACCTATGCATAAAGATATGACCGATCAGGAACTCAAAGAGGCCATGAAGCAAATGGCCAAAATCGCGGGGTTGGATCTCAGTCAGGAAAGAATCGACCAGGATCTGGCCAGCTTTAAAAGGCACTTAGCGGCGATCGATGCCGTTCATGAGGTGGAGCTTGAATTGGAGGCTGAACCGATTCCCACCTTCCGACTGAAAAAGGGATAGTGTCTCGTTTGATCAAACGAGACATTCCTACACCACAATGAGGGGGTATCGAGATGGGAGTTTCCAGACGCACTTTTCTTCAAGGGTCCCTTACTGGAGCGGTGGCTTTGCGTTCCACAGGATCCGCTCGATCGCAGGGAGCGGATCCCACAGACAGTGACTTACCTTATCTGAGCATCGTTCAGGCCTCAGAGTTGATGCGAACCAAACGGCTCTCGCCGCTGGAGTTGATCCAGGCCGTTTTGAAGCGAATCGATGAGGTAGAACCCAGAGTGCAGGCCTTCAACACCATCGCTCGAGATGAAGCCTTACAGGCAGCGCGAGTGGCCGAACAGGAAATCACAAGTGGCCGATACCGAGGGCCTTTGCACGGGATTCCGGTGGGGTTCAAGGACACTCACTACACTCGAGGGATAGAAACCACCGCCGGCTCTCCGCAGCTGGAGGGCTTCATTCCCACCTACGATGCCTCGGTGGTGGCTCGTTTGAAGGAGGCCGGGGCCATTTTGGTGGGAAAGACCCGGCTTCCCGCCTTCTCCATGGGTGGGGACACTCCTTCCCACAACCCCTGGGATCTGAGCAGAACCCCCGGGGGGTCCAGTGGGGGTTCTGCCGTGGCCCTGGCCGCGGGCGAGTTGATGGGAGCTACGGGAGGGGACACCTCAAACTCCATTCGCCACCCTGCAACCTTGTGCAATGTGGTGGGGATGAAGGCCACTTTCGGCCTGGTCAGCCGCTATGGGGTCATTCCCATTAGCTGGACCCTGGACCACATCGGTCCCATGACCCGCAGCGTGGAAGACAACGCGCTGATGCTCAATGTTCTGGCCGGCCATGATCCCCTGGACGATTACACCGTAGAGGTGGATATCCCCGATTACACCAGGGGTCTAAGAGAAGGCGTGAGAGGTCTTCGTATCGGTATTCCCAAGGGTTCGCTGATCGATGACTTTCACCCCGAGTGTCGAAGAGCCTATGAAGAAGCGCTGGAGGTTTACCGGAGATTAGGGGCTCGTGTCGCGGAAGTGGAGATGCCTTCCACCTTACAGGCCATGGACTCGGGTCAAAGAGTGATCCGCATCTGCGAAGCGGGTTCCTATCATGAGTATCACCTGGCCCATCATGCCGACCGCTATGGAGCCTCCAGTCGACCGCGGAGCGAGGCTGAAGTGGGAGCGCTCATCCCGGCCGTTGAATATCTACGAGCTCAAAAGCTGCGCAAGATTTTTCTCAAAGAGAACCACGAGATGTTTCGTTCCCTGGATGTTTTTATCACACCCGGGAGACCGGCTCCCGCTGGGGAACCCCTGCAATTTAGAGTGAGACAGGACTTCGCCAAGATGTTCAATTGCAATGGATTTCCCGCCCTGGCCCTGCCGGCTGGTTTTTCCACCTCACCTCCCGGACTTCCGGTGGGACTGCAGATCGCAGCCAAGCCCTTTGAGGAAGAGATCATCTATCGTACCGCCTTTGCCTATGAGTCGGAGACCAGCTGGCACCTGAAACGCCCCAACCTGTGATTTTGACAGAGATGAGGGACAGGCCCCGGGGGCCTGTCCCAATCTCTGTCCTCAGAGCGGCCAGATCTGAATGTTACTGTGAATAAACGAAAAAAGGAGAAATCAATGAGACTACGTTTATGCGCCTGTTTTTTAGTGGTGGGAAGTTTCTGCGCTGTCGAGGCTTTTGCCCATGTCGTCCTTACCCCGTTTAGCGGCACCTCTGGGGCACCCCATCAATTTTTCTCGGTGGTTGCGCCGACTGAGAAAGATATTCCCGTCGTGGAATTGAGGATCGAATTTCCAGATGAGTGGAAGGAAGCCGGAGGTGAAGTGGGCAGGATTCTGCTGGATCCACTCTGGGAGTACACCGTTGAAAGGGACGAAGACAACTGGATCAAAGCCGTCACCTGGAGCGGAGCCGAGGCCCCAGCCGATGCTTTTATCAAGTTCGACATGATCATCAGCATGCCCAAGCTGACGGGAATGCAGCAGATCAAAGCTTTTCAGACCTATACCGATGGAAGCGTCGTGGCCTGGATAGAAGACCGCACTGAGGAAGGCGTAGACAAACCTGCTGCCGGAGTCATGCTGACGGAAAGAAGCGAGGGAGGCAGACCAGGAGGAGCAGAAGCAGGGGGAACGAGCATGCTGTACCTGGGATTGAGCGGACTTCTTGGAGGTCTGGTCGGGGGAGGCTTGGTTTGGGTCGCCAACAGGAACAAAAGCTAGCCCGGACTTCTCACATCTGATCGTTGCGAGGCGGTGGAGACGGTTGTGGATACAAGGCCCGCGAGGGCACCCGTTTCGGGTCGGCCCCCGCAAGCGTACTCTCTGCAGTACGCCGAGGAGGCCGACCGAGTGAAACGCCGTAGACACGGCCGAATCTGCAGCCGCAGTAGAGTAGGTGTGAGAATTGCGGGCTAGACCTCGTAAACGACTGGTCAAGCGTCGAAGAGCGATAAGATTCTTGCTTCAGTGCATATAGAAGAAGCAGGCAAAGGTGCCTTCCGGGAGGGCGGTAATCTGGACGGGTTCCGTTTTCCCTTCTAAAGGCGCTTCTCCAAGTTGTTTGATGCTGGGAGAGAGTTCGATCGTGTGGTCTGCACCCGCCTCCAGGATCCTGAAGTAAGCGTAGGCCAGTTCACCGCCTTGGGGGAGAAAGTCCCCCTCTCCCGGCTCAACCAGAATTTCCAGAAAGTGCATATCAAAGGCGATGGGAGCTCTTTTCAGCTCGGGTTTGAGCTTCCAACCTGCCCTGCGTGCCCCTTGACCGATACCCAACTTGGCGTATTCCAACTTGCTGGGTGGAAACCGAAGAATAATCTGGAAGGGTTCTTTGATAGAGGTAGAGGAGGTGATCTTGAGAGGCAGGGAAATCTCGTCACCCACCTGCCCGACGGTTTCCTCAAAAGAAAGGGTCAGGGTAGGAACGTCGGCTTCCTGTGAGGCAGCGAGTCCCTCAGGGATCTGGGGCTCCACCTGGGCCTTTAACGCACATGGGAATAAAAGAAAGACAGAAAAGAGTATTCTTTTTCTCAGGCGGCTGCTTCTGATTGGTCGCATAAATAGGCTAAGGCTACTCTATATCAAGGTTCTCAAAAGTCAAAGGAGTGGGGCCTTATCCCTTTGTTCGCTTCGTTTGGAGAAATCTGTCTCTCAACGGCCTGTTGCAGAAATTGAAGAAGTTATGTTAGCCTGCTTTTCAATAAACACGATTCTGGTAAGTGCCAGAAGGTTCCAGCCGGAACCTCCAGCACCATCCGGGCTAAGATCACTTTTTGTCAAGGGTGGTGCAGTGATTGCCTTGTGACATCGATTGATTTTGAGAAAAGGAGAACCTATGAAACTGAGTTCGTCTTCACTGGCGAGTCTTGCAGTCCTTTTGCTGGTGATCCAGGGGAGTCCGCAACAGCTGCAGGAGGCTACCGTAAAAGTGACCGAAAAGGGCTATGAGCCAGCTGAGCTGAAGCTTCGCCTTGGGGTTCCGGTTCGGCTGACGTTTGTACGCGAAACGGACAACACCTGTGGAACGGAAGTCGTCCTGCCAGAATACAACATCAAGCGGGAACTACCGCTTAATAAACGCGTGGTCGTTGAGTTCACGCCCCAAAAATCGGGTGACTTCGGGTTTGCTTGCGGCATGAATATGCTGAAGGGTAAGCTGGTCGTTTCTGAAAACTAGGGGTTGGGAACGGACAGGACTCAGGCCATCACCACGCCGACAGGGATGATCGGCTCCACCGTGTAAGTGCTGTTTCTGATTCCGTACCTGTAGGCAATCGGACACTACAGGCTCGCTTCTGCAGGGTCACGTCCGCTTCCTCTTGACAAGTTTCCGTTTCTGGGGAAGAATTCGCCGAGCTGAGGATTGCGTAAATCCTTTCCTCCGGAAATCGACTTCGCTTCCACACTGTTAGAAAGGTTTTGATGCAAAAGATCCAGGATACTCGATTACTCCCGATTGCCCCTCTGGCGCTTATTTTGATGAGCACCGGCTGCGTGTCCACAACCCTACAGGTGCCTTCAAATCACCCGGCCCGGGCCAATGCTCCCAGCGGGCGGGTAGAGATCGAACCTGCGGCTGTCTTGCGCCCGGACGCACCTTTGTACCCATCCGATACATCCGGTGCCCCCCCTGCTCTGGCGGAGTTGGGAAACCGCAATCTTGAGCAGGGTTCGGTTTCCCATGCCGATGACCCTGAGCCCGCAGGGACGCGTGAAGCGCCCTATGTCGGACAGGGCGTGATTCAGAGAATCGGAGCAGGCCAACTGGAGATTCAGCATGAGGCGATCCCTGGCTTCATGGGCGCGATGAGGATGACGTTTTCGATCGCTGAAGAAGCCATGAACGATTCCTTGGAAGTCGGTGATGAAATCATCTTCAAGATCGAAGCTCACCCAGAGCACGGATATCAGATCTTCAGCGTCGATGTGGTGGCTGCGGAATGAAACGATGCTCCAGTCAACGCAACAGAGCATGAATACAACACCCCCTGGCCCCACAGGGTCCTCAACCCCTTCGCCCCCTAGCAAGGTTTAAAGATGCGAATAAAAAAACGAATCACACTAGGCTGCATACTCGTTCTGTTCGGCACTCTCTGCGCCTGCGCGCCACGCGATGTCGGGTTCGAGTCCGTTCAGGTCCTACTCGCCCAAAGGGCCGAGATTGACGCGCGATGGCGTTACCAGGATGGCCCTCCCGATGAGCGAGTGGCGGAACTGCTTGCTCAACCGGTGGGTCCCGAAGATGCTGTTCGAATCGCTCTCCTGAACAACAACGACCTGCAGGCATCCTTTGAAGAACTGGGGATTGCCCGGGCCTCGCTTTTGGAGGCCAGTTTGCCGCCCAATATAGAACTCGATTTCGAGCGCAATACAGTGCCAGCCGAAAAAGCCGAGTTCTCCTTTGCAGCAACGATCGACCTGTCTCGTCTGCTCTTCCTGCCGATGCGGCGTGGAGTAGCTTCCGCCGAACTGGATGCAGTCCGCTTTCAGGCGAGTGGCACAGTTTTGGGTTTTGCCTACGCCGCCCGCACCGCCTTCTACGACTATCAAGCGGCCGAACAGCTGTTGGAACTGGACCAGACTGTGCTTGAAGCGGCAGCGGCCTCCTACGATGTAGCACAGCGTCTCAACGCAGCCGGCAACATCGCTGCCCTTGAGTTGGCCAACGAACAAGCCTTCTACGAGGAAAGCCGAAGCCAGGTCGCCCTCGCTGAAGTGGTCGCTTTCAGCCGTCGGGAGGAGCTCAATGTGCTTATGGGCCTGTCAGGGATGGAGACGAATTGGCGATTGGCAGGGCGGCTGGCGGAGCCGCAGGAGGGGCCGCCCGATCTAGTTGACCTGGAAGTGCGAGCGATCGACCAGAGCCTGGACCTCGTCGAACTGGAGCATCGGTATCTGGCGGCAGCCCGGCGCGCCAACCTGGCGCGGGCCGAGGGGTTCCTGCCCTCATTGCGTGCCGGATTCGAACTGGGCCGCCAGGACGGTCTCCGTGAATTCGGCCCCGTGATTTCGCTCGACCTCCCCCTGTTCAATCAGGGCCAGGGCCAGGTTGCGGCGGCACGGGCCGAAATGCGGCAACTGGAGCTGCAGTACGGGGCGCTTGCCGTCCGTATCCGGGCCGCCGTCCGCAGCGCACGGAATGACTTGCTGATCGCCGCCCGACGAGTCAATCACTTTCAAGAGGTCCTGCTGCCCTTGAGGGAACAAATCGTAGAGCAGACTCAACGGCAGTACAACGCCATGGAGCTGGGCGTGTTTCAACTGATCGCGGCTCGGCGGGATCAGGTCCGGACGGCCCAGGAATACGTAGTCGCACTTCAGGAGTATTCGCACGCACGGGCCAGGCTGGACCAGATCCTGGCTGGCCGGCTCGTCTCTGTCGTGGGTGATTTGGAGATGCCGTGAAGTGCAGGAAAGGAGACTTCCAATGATTTCCAGAAGAAATTTTATGATCGGGTCAGGGATCGCCGGAGGCGGACTTCTGGCCGGACGTCCAGCTGGTGCCCAACAGGAGGCAAATACCGCCGCCGAAATCAGACCTACCGCACAAATCCAAGAGACCGGCTCGGCCTCGGTCGTGACTCCGAACGGAGTATCGCTTCCGTTTCGGGTGGTCGAGGGCGTGAAAGTTTTCCACCTTATTGCCGAGCCGGTAGAGCACGAGTTTGCTCCCGGCTTGAAGGCGAGTTGCTGGGGCTACAATGGAAGGACGTCGGGACCGACGATTGAAGCCGTGGAGGGTGATCGGGTTCGCATCTATGTCACCAACCGTCTGCCCGAACCCACCACGGTCCACTGGCATGGCCTCATCCTGCCCAACGGCATGGACGGTGTGGGCGGTCTGAACCAGCCCTATATCCGTCCTGGAGAAACTTTCAGGTATGAGTTCACGGTCCTCTATCCTGGGACCTTCATGTACCACCCTCACGTCGACGAGATGACCCAGATGGGCATGGGACTCATGGGCATGATTGTCGTCCATGAGCGGAACCCGAAATACCCAGTCGATCGCGACTTCGCCATCATGCTGAGCGAATGGTACGTCCCCATTGGCGCCCGGCGGCCCGACCCGCGCGAGATGTCGGACTTCAATGTCCTGACTTTGAACAGCAAAGCTTTTCCGGGAACCGATCCTCTGGTGGTCCGCACGGGCCAACGGGTCCGCATGCGATTTGGGAATCTGAGCGCGATGGACAACCATCCGATTCATCTGCACGGCTATTCTTTCAAGATCACGGGAACCGACGGAGGCCGCATCGCGGATACGGCGCAGCAACCGGAAACTACCGTTCTGGTGCCGGTGGGAGCGACCCGAGATATTGAGTTTGTCGCCGATGCGCCCGGGGATTGGGCGATGCACTGCCATTTCACACACCACATCATGAACCAGATGGGGCACGAAGGACCGAATATGATCGGCCTCGACCCGGGCGGACTGGACAACCGGATTCGCCCGCTTCTGCCGGGGTATATGACGATGGGGCAGAGCGGCATGTCGGGCATGGGCCACATGGGAATGTCCGTACCTGACAACAGCATCCCGATGAAGGGAGCACCCGGCAACCACGACTACCTCGACATGGGAGGGATGTTCACGGTGCTGAAAGTTCGCGACGACATTACCAGCTTCGAAGACCCGGGCTGGTACGAGAACCCGCCAGGAACTCTCACCAGGCAGGCCTCGAGTGAGGAATTGGAGGCGGACGGAATCAGTCTCTGAAGCGGATCGTATCGCATGTTACGTTGGGAATCGCTTGCTAGAAAAATTTGTTGACTTGTCATCGATCATACTCGTATATTGGGTTCATTAACCACCAGGAGGGAACAATGAGATTACGACTTTTCACTTGTTTGTTGGCCGTAGGAGCGTTCTTCGCTGCTCAGGCGTTTGCCCATGTGTCGGTCAATCCAAGACAGGCCATCTCCGGAACGCACCATGTGACCTTTGTGGTCCGTGCTCCGGTGGAGAAGGACATCCCCACGGTAGAATTGAAGATCCTCATTCCACCGGAATGGAAGGACGCCGGAGGTCAGGTGGACCGGGTGGAGCTGGATCCACTCTGGGATGTGAGTATTGAAAGGGATGAGGATGACTGGATTAAAAGCGTCACCTGGTCCGGAGCGGAAGCTCCCGACTTCTCCTTTATCCAGTTCAACGTGATTATCACCATGCCCAAGTTGACTGGAATGCAGCAGATCAAGGCCTACCAGAAGTATTCCGACGGAAGCGTGGTGGCCTGGGTGGAGGAACGCGGGCCAGGTGTGGAAAAACCTGCTGCCGGGCTCATGCTGACCGAAGGAGAAGAGGGCACGGGCATGGCCTTTTACCTGGGATTGAGCGGGCTCTTCGGAGGTCTGATCGGAGCAGGCTTGGTGTTTGTCATGAACCGGAAGAATGGCAACAACGGGGCCTAAGCTCCCTGTAGGGGCGCACTGCGTGCGCCCACAAACCCTGCTTTATCAACGGCTTTAGGGCGCACGGCAGTGCGC
>CBDUTA010000076.1:0-12105 GCA_965369785.1 uncultured bacterium | reverse complement strand
CCCGTGAGGGTTTCAAATTTTTTCTGGACTTCGGCCGGCAGGGCAGCTCCCCCGCTGATGCAGAGCCGAATGGAATCCACATCCGCGCTGGAGATCCCGGGGAAACGACTGATGGTGTTGTACAAAGCCGGCACCGCGCAAAAAATGGTGGGCCTGTGCTTCTTGATCTGCTTCATGACGTCGGCCAACTCAAAGCGTGGGAGCAGCAGCATCGTCGATTGAGAGACGATGGCCAGATGCATCCCGGTGGTCATCCCGTAGCTGTGGAAAAAGGGGAGAACGCACAATAGCACTTCCTTCTGGTCCTCCATGTCCCAAAGCCACTCCCGGGTCTGCCTGGCATTCACAACTAAATTGCGATGGGTTAAAACAGCACCCTTGGATACCCCGGTCGTACCCCCGGTATAAAGGAATATGGCTGTATCCTCAGGATCGACTTCTGCCGCGGCAGCCGTCGGAAAGGACTGTCCCATGAGATACCTATACTCATAGACTTCCTCTTTCTGTTCGAAATTGACCTCTGACTTGTGCTTTAACCCGTACAGAAAGGCGAGAATTCGGGGCAGGAAGTCCTGAATTCTGGCCAGAATGATTCTCTTGACCGGGGTCCTGTCCCTGACGGCGGCTAATCGCGGATAGAGCTGATCCAGGATCACCACCGTTTCAGCACCCGCATCACTCAACTGATACTGGAGTTCCCTCTCCACATAGAGCGGATTGGTGGGTACCAGGATCCCACCCAGCTTGAGAACCGCAAGATGAGCGATCGGATAGGCGGGAATGTTGGGAAGGACCAGGGCCACCCGGTCTCCTTTTCTCATTCCCAAGGAAGCCAGCGCGCTGGCGAAGCGGTCCACACGCTTGCCCAGTTCCCGATAGCGGATCTTGGCACCGAAAAAGAGGGTTGCTATACCCTGGGGATTCTTATGGACCGAGTCCTGAAAGAGCTGATAGACCGTCTTGTCAGGATAGGAGATGGACCGAGGAACCTGCTCGTCATAAAACTTGTGCCAGATTTTTCCCATCATTCTCAGCCCTTGCTAGCCCGGATCAGGAACGGGTGAGAATTATACCTTCTTGCCGTTGGAATTGCCTCCTAAGTGCCTCGTTCCATAAATACGGTGACGTTTGTGGAACGAGACACTAAGGGACGCACACACCTCTTTCCTCCCATTGCCAGACCCCATTCCAATCGGGAGGGGGAGCATCTTTCAGAAACCTCTCACAACGTGCCAGAAGGACTTGAGAGGGACGATCGGTCTGGGCACCCTGGGCAAACCACTTGCAAGCCGTAGAAAAATCCTTCCGCTCATAGGCCTCCATGCCCTTACAAAAAGATTCCTCCGCCTTCGAGAACTGGTAGTTTGCATCACCCAGCACCTCAATCAGCCGTGAGGGACGCTTGGTACCTCGAATGAGGACTCGATCGATAGGCCGAGTCACAAAATGCTCGCCCACCTCTTTGTAAGTGCTGCTGCTAATCAAGATCACACTCCCATAGGACTTGGTGAGCCTCTCCAGGCGCGAGGAGACGTTGACACCACTTCCGACCACGGTAAAGTCCATTCTTTTAACCGAACCGATATTTCCCGAAATCACATCACCCGTACTGATGCCCACACCGATATTGATGGGCTCCAGTCCATTTGCCCTCCTGCCTTCGTTCATTCTGACCAGCTCGCTCTTCATGGCTACCCCTGCACGCACCGCACGCAGCGTATCGTCTTTCTGAACATAAGGGACACCGAAAACTGCCATCAACGCATCCCCGATGTATTTATCCAAGATCCCTCGCTCTGCCAGGATGACATCCACCATCCGGCTGAAATAGCCGTTGAGGAAATCGACCGCCTTTTCTGCAGTCAGAGAATCGGCAAGTGCGGTAAAACCGCGGATATCGCTGAATAAAATAGTCGCCTTGTTGCGCACACCACCCAGAGCCTGTCGATCCGGATCTTCCAGCACCTTGTCCACGATATCCTTGGCCATATAACGCACCAGGGCCCGTCTCACTCTTTTCTCTTCGCTGATGTCTTCCAACACCAGCACCAGGCCGTTGTGAGCCCCCTCGCCGTGGGGCACCAGGGGAAGAATATTCAAATTGACGGAAGGATTCGTCTCCTCGAGTTGCAGCTCTACATCGGAGTCGGTGACTGAATTTCCGGTGGCGTAGACACCTTCAATGTCCTGTAACACACGTTCATTACCGAAAAGGCTGCGGATGTCGTCCCCGACAATGCTTTTGAGTTTTGAACCGAGCAGTTCCAGGGCAGCGCGGTTGGCTGTCACTATCCGGTATTCATGGTCCAGGGTGATGATGCTGTTGGAGATGCTCTGGCCGACACTTTCCAGATAGTTTCTCATCTCCGCCGTATCTTCGTACAACTGAGAATTCTCAAGGGCTACGGAGATCTCCGAGCTGAGAAGCTTCAACAGGTCTTCATCTTCCCGATTGAATACGGCCCCATTCTTATTCATGGCCTGGGTCACGCCGATGATTTCACCCTGACGGTTGAAAATAGGTGCAGCCAGGACCGTTTTGGTGCGAAAGCCTGTCTCTTTATCGAAGGCAGGGTTGAAACGAGGGTCCTCATAGGCCTCTTTAATATTGATCACCTCACCGGTGCGGGCCACATAGCCGGCCAGACCTCCCGAAATGGGAAAGCGGATGACGGCTCCCTTCATGCCCTCCGCCTTCTTGGACCACAGCTCTCCCGTGGTTGAATCCACCAGAAAAAGAGAGCTTCGCTCAACATCGAGAATTTCCGAGATCTTGCTGACGATCTTGTCGACCAGGACATCCAGATCCAAGCTTCGGGTGAGCGAGGTGGTCACGTCCAGCAGGATGGCCATTTTCTCATGACTGGCGACGATCCTTTGATAGAGTCGAAAATTCTCGACCGAAATGGCGGTTTGATAGGCGAAAGCCCGGAAGAGCTTTTCGTCCACCTCATCAAACACACCCTCCTTCTTGTTGATGATCTGAATGACCCCTACGATTTCCCCGCTCAGATTCTTGACCGGCCCGCACATCATGGACTTGATGCTGCAGCCGCTGCAGCGGTCGATTTTATCGTTGAAACGGACATCCTGGGAGACATCCGACACATTGACCAGCTGATCATTCTGAGCCACCCACCCGGCCAGTCCTTCGCCCGGAGGTATTCGGATCTGGCGGCTCTCCTCGTTCTGGGCCACCTTGGACCAGAGACCTTCAGAAGGATTATCCAGCAAGAAAAGGTTGGCCCGTTCGGCATCCAACACCTTGCTGGCCATATAGACCACCCGGTCAATTAAGGCTTCCACATCCATCCGATGAGCCAGGATCTCGGACATATCCACCATGTGCTGAAGGTTCTGGAGAAACGTCTTGGTGGCTCGAGTCTCGTGCACCACTTCCTGAAAACGAAAGTTGGTCCGTCGGATTCTCTTGATGATGATGTCCAGGAAATTTCTGGCCAGTGTTGGGGCCCGATCCATGCTGCGGGTCAGATCATCATAGTAGATCTGCAGCAGCTGCATGTCGGTCAAGGCGCGGACTGAGGCGGAACGTCGACCGTCTGAGAAATAGCCCATCTCTCCGATCGATTCTCCCGAACCCAGCGTGGCCAACCGAATCTCTTCGTCGGTGCCGTCTTTCCAGAAAACGGCGGCCTGACCGGAGACGATCACATAGAGACAATCCCCCATCTCATTCTGGCGGATAAACTCCTCCCCGGCGACCACGCTTCTTTCTCCTACGAAACGGGTGATGCCCCTTAACTCTTCTTCGTCCAGTCCGGTGAAAACAGGACTGGTCAGAAGCCGGTCCAGTCTTTGATCGTGGAGTGCCCCGATCAAGTCCTCTCGGCTGATGGCCTCCATCTCCAGAAGTATTTCACCCAGGTGCATCTGAACGCCTGTCTCGATCAGTTCCTTTTGGCGCAGGAGTGCCTTCTCCAGTGTCTCCGGATCACACTGCAGGTATTCGGCGATCTTTCGACGATCGCGGCTCTTGGGACTCAGCTTGAACTTCAGCACATTGGTAGGCATGGATAGCGTCATAAGCAGACCGTGACTGATTCCCCGTCAAGGCTTTCGGATTTCCGAAGTAGATATCTACACTTTGGTCCAAATACCCCAAGAGGATGCGTGACCGTGGTCACAGGCCTCGCGGGGACGCGTCGTGACTTCGTGCGTTCGTACCTTACACACAGCACTTGAGTGCATCCGAACGGATTCGGCAGGTACCTCCCAAGTTCCGGAGCCCCAGCGGGGCGACATGAAATAGACAGGGGCGTGAGCCCCTGGAAAGGATTCAGGGACAGATTAGAGCCCTGAAGGGGCGGCACATCCGGCAACTTGGAACCTGAAAATTGGAACCTGGAACGTGCGCGAAACGCACACAACCGCACGAAGTGACAAAATCACGAACTCACGAAGTGACGGACAAAGCCTGCTCGAAGTCCTCGATAAGATCCTGGGTAGCCTCGATTCCCACAGAGATTCGGATCAAGCTGTCGGAAATTCCCAGCTGCTGACGCTCTTGCGGGCTCAAACCCGAATGGGTGGTGGTGAGCGGGCGGGTCACCAGGGTCTCCACACCCCCCAGACTGGGGGCAACGATGGCCAAAGTGGTCTGCTCTACAAAGCGCTGGGCCGACTCCGACCCACCCTTCACCTCAAGACTCACCATCCCGCCGCATCCTTCAAAGAGCTCACAAGCCCTCTGGTGGCGGGGATGAGACGGGAGTCCCGGATAGTGCACCTTGGCTACGGCAGGATGATTCTCCAGGAACTGAGCAATCTTCAACGCGCTCTCATTTTGATATCTCACCCTCAAGGCCAGCGTTTTGATCCCCCGATGCAGCAAAAAACAGGCGTGAGGATCCAACGATCCACCCAGATGGTTCAACCGGTGCCTGATTTCCTCTACCTGGCTGGCCCGGCCAATGACGGCGCCCGCCACAATATCGGAATGTCCATTCAGGTACTTGGTGCCGCTGTGAAGAGAAAGATCAAAACCCCATTCCAGGGGGCGAAAGTTGATGGGACTGGTAAAGGTGTTATCGATGAGGGAAATCAGACCATTTTCCCGGGCAAACTCGACGACAGCCTTGAGATCCGCCAACTCCAGGAGAGGATTAGTCAAGCTTTCGACGTAGATGGCCCGAGTATTGGGGCGCAATTTCTCCTTCCAGGAATCGGGATCGTCCCCGTCGATAAAGTCAAAGGAAAGACCGAAAGAAGCAAAATCCTTGCTGATGAAATCGTGGGTACCGCCATAGAGCCCCTTTTGGGCCAGTAGATGATCTCCCGAGGAGAGCAGGGTGAAGAAGGTAGTGGAAATGGCGGCCATCCCGCTGCCCGTCACCAGAGCTGCCTCACCCCTCTCCAAGACGGCCAGCTTTTGATGAAGCGCTTTATGGTTGGGCGTGTTGTTCAAGCGAATGTATCTGAGGTCATCGTATTCACCTTCACCCGAGTACTCAAAGGTCGCAGATTGGAAAATGGGCATACTGACCGCGCCTTCAATGCGCGGTTCAGGCTCGCCCGCATGAATCAGTTGGGTTTCCAGAGATTTGAATTTTCGTGCCATGGATGATCCTCCTCGGGCTATTGTGCGCGTCCCAGGTTTCAGGTTTCAAGTCCCGGTTTTTAATTTTGAATTTGTTTGGGATTTGGAATTTTGAATTTGGAATTTCCGCTGACCGCGGTCAGCGGTCTGTTGCCTTTCGACTCTCCACCCTCTAACCTTAGTGTCTCGTCCCAGGAATACCATCACGTTTGCTGATGATATTCCTGGGACGAGACACTAGCCGTCTCATGAACGTCAAAACCTTACCGGATGATCCCCTCGCCACCTCAGTGGATGAGGAATTCATTCGGCGCACTTATGAAATCGCGCGAAGCGCCCGTGCCCATGGCAACCGTCCCTTTGGAGCCTTGCTGGTTCACGACGGAAAGATCATAGCCGAGCACGAGAATACGGTCAGCACAAGTGGGAATGTCACCCAGCATGCCGAAACGGGTCTGGTGGCGCTGGCCACCCCGAAATTCTCCCTGGATACCCTCTCCCAGAGTATTCTCTACACCAGTACCGAACCCTGCATCATGTGCTGTGGAGCCATCTACTGGGCGGGCATTCCCAAAATGGTCTATGGTACGACGGCCAGCCAGATGAGCAAATTACTGGATAGGAATTCTGTTGCCTTTCCCGCCAGAGAGATTTTTCAACGGATCCATCCCCGGATAGTGGTGGTGGGCCCGGTGAGGGAAGAAGAGGGGTTGAAGGTTCATTCTGCTTCGAGATGACAGAGCACACCCGGGAGAAAATCGAGCGAATGACTGAAGATGTACTGGGAGAAGTGACCCGAAAAATGGGATTTACCGAGAGTCCTTTCCGCTGTCGATGTGCTCCCCCACCCAGCGAAAATAGACTTGCGATGTGGGAAATTGCCCTGTGGGTGAACCCGTTCCTGGGACTCGGTTTTGAAATCGAAGCAGAAGCAGAGATCCCGGATGAGGCGATGAGGCTCCGCATCAAAAAGGCCATCGAAAAAGAACTGATACGGGCAGGTTTTGAGGAGTGAGGTAGAGGAGTGAGGTAAAGGAATGAAATACAAGCTGTTTGGAAAGTCTGGATTGAGAGTTTCCGAGCTTTGCCTGGGGACCATGACCTTTGGCGAAGAACGGGGAACCATGGGCAACACCAAGAAAGAATGCCGAAAGATCTTCGATGCCTTCGTCGATTCCGGCGGCAACTATATCGATACCGCCAACGCCTACATGCACGGCACCAGCGAAAAATGGGTAGGAGAGTTCGTGGGTTCCCAGCGGGATAAATTCGTTGTGGCAAGTAAATACACCTTGACCATGGATCCTGACGACCCCAATGCCCATGGCAATCATCGAAAAAATCTGACAAGGTCTCTAGAAAAGGGCCTCCGGCGCCTGAAGACGGATTACATCGACATCCTATGGGTCCACGCCTGGGATCCCATGACGCCGGTTGAGGAAACAGTGCGTACTCTGGATGATTTCGTGAAGACGGGCAAGGTGCTCTATTTAGGAATGTCCAACACCCCAGCCTGGGTGGTTGCACAAGCCACTACTTTGGCTCAGGAAAGGGGCCTGACCCCTTTCGTAGCTCTGCAGCTGAATTACAGTCTCATTGACAGAAGCATCGAGAGAGAGTTTGTGCCCATGGCAGCTTCCATGGATATGGCAGTAACGGCCTACTTCGTGCTGGCTGCAGGAATCCTGACCGGCAAATACAATAAAGAGACAGAAGGTCCCACAAGGCTTGGCCCCGACAGTCCTGTGGGCATTTTTGAAATCGCAAAAGAAAAGCTGGATGTGGCCGCTGAGGTCATCAAGATTGCCAAAGAAATCAACAGAACTCCCTCACAAGTGGCCTTGAACTGGGTCAGGCAGAGGCGAACAAAACCGGTGATGATCCCCATCCTGGGTGCCCGAACCGAAGCCCAGATCAAGGACAACCTGGGCTGTCTGAATTTTGACCTGGAACAGGATCACCTGGATCATTTAAATGAGCTCGCCAAACCCCAACTGGGCTACCCCTATCAAGTCCTGCAATCGGAGATGTACCGGAATCTCATCTACGGCAACACCTTCGATCTGATCGAAAACCACAGGCTATAGCCTTTTCCCTCCCCAGGCTGTAATATTGAGACAATCTCAAAATCACTTTTGGTGCCCAGCCATGAGCAGTATCGGGCCACACAATAAATTTCAAAAGGGGGACAAGAATCATGAATCAAAAAGCCTATTGGACTCTTTTTTTGAGTTTCTTCCTGGTGGCTTGCCAGCCCACTACGACTCCTGAATCGCAGGATTCGACTCTCGTCGTCATCGAAGGGGCCACGGTCATCGATGGGGTGTCGTCAACACCCATTGAGAATGCGGTCATCGTGATCGATGGAGACACCATCCGCTCCATAGGGAGCGCGGGAAGCGTGGAGATTCCACCCGGCGCACTGACCGTTGATGCCACGGGAAAAACGATTATCCCGGGAATCTTCAACCTTCACGCTCACGTGGCCAGAAGTGAAGGGATGGAATCGAACGATCAGTTCTACAACCGGGAACGGATTCAGCGGGACGCCAACCGTTATCTTTATTACGGCATCACCCATATGGTCTCACTGGGGATTGACCAGGAACCGATGATCGGCTTTCTGGAGGATCAGCGAGCCGGCAAAACGGGTGGGGCGCGGCTTTACTCGGCCGGGTATGGCTTTGCCGCCAAGGATGGATGGATCCCCGACAACCCGAATCTCAACCGGCCCACCACACCGGATGAGGCACGCCGACTGGTTCAAGAGCTCGTTCAAGAAAGGCAGCCTGATGTGATCAAGATCTGGGTGGACGATCGCCGCGGCGCCCTTCCCAAACTGACCCCTGAGCTCTACGGGGCCATTATTGAGGAAGCCCATAACCAGGGCATTAGGGTAATGGCTCACATGTACTACTTGGAGGACACCAAGGAGCTGATTCGACGCGGCGTGGATGGACTGGCTCACAGCGTTCGCGACCAGGAGGTCGACGATGAGTTTCTACAGCTGGCCAAGGAAAACGGGGTCACCCAGGTGGCAACGCTGGCAGGACACAGCTCCAGCCTCGCTTACGCCGACGGCCCCGATTTTCTGGATGATCCTGCTCTGCCCGTGTTGTTTCCGGCCCTGGTTTTAGAAACGGTGAGCGGCCAGGAATATCAGACGAATCTGGCCAACAATCCGAACCTGGAAGGTACTCGAAAAATCTACGCGACCGCAGCAAAGAATCTGGCCAAAGTCTTAGCCGCTGGAATACCCATTGCTATTGGAACCGATTCGGGTGGACCGGGGCGATTCCAGGGCTTGTGGGAGCATCGTGAAATGGAACTGATGGTCAAAGCCGGCCTCACACCCATGCAGGCAATTCAGGCCGCCACCATCAACGGTGCCAGGTTTCTTGGACTGGAGAACCAATACGGCACGCTGGAACCTGGCAAGATCGCCGACTTGATCGTCCTCAGTGCCAACCCCCTGGAGGACATCCGCAACACCAGAAAAATTAATGAGGTGTGGATGAACGGCGAGCGGGTCAACCGTGCTGAACTGCCCATCTCCACGGCTCCCCCGACCGCTCAGGAACCCGGAACAAGCTGAAGCGTAATCTGCCTGCCGACTTCACACTTGGGGCGAGAGAGTTTACAATCGGGAAAGATACATTTTGTCCTGCCTGGAGAGGAGGTGTGCGATGTCCGGAAGAATAGGGTTGACCCTCTTAGCGGCACTGCTGATCGCATCCTGCAGTGGACCGCAAGAGGTCGAATCGTCAGAGTTTCTTGCCGCCGTTACTAACGGCCAGACCGAGCAAGTCCAGTCCCTGCTCAACGCGGGCGCGGCAGTCAATGAGACGGATGAAGAAGGGATGACTCCGCTCATGCATGCCGTGTTGAATGCTCACCCGGAAACGGTAAAGCTCTTGCTTCAAACGAGTGCCGACGTGAACGCCAAGGACCGGGATGACTGGACAGCACTGATGTTCGCAGCCTTCGTTGGTGAGACGGAAACAGTGGCGGCCTTGCTGGAGGCGGGGGCTGGAGTCAATGAGAAAAATTCCTTTGGCAGCATCGCACTGATCCATGCGACGTTGAACGGTCAAACGGAGTCCGTAAACCTGTTGTTAGAAGCAGGCGCCCAGGTGAACGAGAAGGATCAGTTTGGTTGGACCGCCCTGATCCGAGCAGCCAGGCGAGGTGAAGCTGAAACGTTGAAGGCATTGGTCGATGCTGGTGCCGACGTCAATCAGGTGGATCACTTCGGCTGGACTCCCCTGATGCGGGCGGCCTTGAACGATCAACTGGAAACGGTGAGAGGGCTGGTCGATGCCGATGCCGACTTAACTATCAAAGCGACCAACGGCAGAACCGCACTGATCATGGCCCAGGGACAAGACCATACCGATGTTGTTGAGTTCCTCACGGCGGCGGCGGCAGAATAATTCAACCGCCCGGTCGGACGAACCACAAAGGTCGGGCACAAACCGATGACCAACCTGGCGCGAAAGTCACTGCTCGCTTCGGCTGCCATCATCATCCTGGTGTTGGTGGGGGTCAGCATTTTCCTGCTCACCCTGGATCCCAATCGATACCGTGGCGATATCGTCGACCGTCTCAGCCAGACCCTGGGAAGACCGGTCGAGGCCGCCGATGTGGATCTGGAATGGGTTCCGTTGAGTTTAACCCTCAACGAAATCCGGGTGGCCGAGAGTGCCGATTTCGAAGGGGAGTACATCTTGAGCGCCCAGGCCGTTAGCATCCAGGTCAGTCTCTTATCGCTTCTGAGTGGCGACCCGGTGGTGAGCGAGTTTCAGGTGGAAAAACCCACCATTTACCTTCGTGAGGATTCCTCCGGCCAGTGGAACATCACCCGGTTAGGTCAAACCTCCGGATCCGGGAATGCAGTCAAACCGGAGGAGACTTCAGGCGGGGCACCCGTTGAGACACCGGTGCGAAACTGGGTGCTCAATGAGGGTACGGTGGTTGTGGAGCGAAGCGGACACCCACCGCTTCGCCTGGAAGGCATCAACCTCACTTTCTCCGATATCAGCACCCAGCAGCGCTTTCCCTTTCAGATCCGTGCCGTTTTCCAAGGGGACACCCGCCTGGCAGCAGAAGGTTTGATTGGACCGCTCAACCTCGATTCCTTTGCTGACACACCCTTCTCCGCCGAGGGACAACTGGAGGCCAATCTGGAATCGTTGAGGGCAACGCTTCAGGATTGGGTCCCTCAGATCACCCCTTTGAGCGGCAGGATGACCTTCAACTGGAACATCTCGCGAACCGACGAGACTCCGCTCAGGGTAGGCGGCAAGCTTCATCTTGAGGATGCTTCATTGCAACCCCAGGGTTTTACTCGTCCCTTCACCATCCAGGAAGCCGATCTTGAATTCGACCCCCATCAGGCTGAGTTGAAGAATCTGAAGATGGCGATCGGGGGAGGAACGATTGAAGGCTACGCCAAGGTGAACGACTTCGAGGCTCCAAGAGTCGAATTTGAGTTCGGCGGAGAGTATCTGGATATCTCGGCACTTCAAAGCTCGATCGACTTTTCCCAAAAGCCTTCCCGTGGGGAAGGGCAAGGGGAAGGACAAACCGGCCAGGGAGCCACCTGGTTCACCAGGGTGACGGGAAGCGGACAGTTGAAATTCAAAAAAGTTCGACACGGGACGCTGATCCTTGAGCCTTTTGAAGCCACAGTCCGCATCGCCGACTCGCAGCTGCTCTGCGAGCCCATCAGCTTTGGTCTTCATGGGGGCACCGGCAGCGGTCGATTGCAGATCGATCTTTCCCAGTCCGAGCCCTCCGTTTCCTTCAGCGTCCAGATGAAGCAGGTCGATGCCAATCGGCTGCTCTCCGCCAACACCGAGTCCAAGGACAGACTGTTCGGGAGTTTGCAGGCCTCCCTCCAGTTGGAGACCACCGGCACCGAGCGAAACCGGATCTTCGAAACCGCCAGAGGCCAGGGAACCCTTCGGCTCACCGAGGGGAGTTTGGGTCTGCTCAACCTGGGAAAGGAAGTGGCCACCATCAATAGCCTGGTGGGATTGCCCTTCGCCGAGAAAGACACCACCCTGGAAGAGCTGTCTTCCACTTTTCAGATCGCCGACGGCTGGGTCCGCACCAAGGATCTGATCATCCAAACACCTGAGCTGACCCTAAGCGCGGTGGGAGGAATCAGTCTCGACGGCGAGCTCGACTTCGAGGCAACCGCGGCCTTCACTCCCGAAGCCAGCCAACAGCTCTCGGGTCCGGCCGCCGGCCTCTTTGGCCGTATCTTTACCGACTCCTACCAAAGAATCGTGATTCCCTTGGACATCAAGAGCAGCTTTCTAAAGCCCCAGTTCAAGCTGGACGGCGGTCGTCTGGTCATGATGCGCCTCGGTGTCTTTTTGACCCAACCTCCGGCACCGCCAGAGGAGGAGCAAACACAAGAAGAAAAGCCCCCGGAGTAGTTGTTTCTTGTGTAGGGGCGCACGGCCGTGCGCCCTATAAGCAATAGATAACGAATGGGGTGTGGGCGCACAGCAGTGCGCCCCTACGAGACCGTCCCCTGT
>CBDUTA010000075.1:0-12214 GCA_965369785.1 uncultured bacterium | reverse complement strand
CCCAGTACCACCTCGATGTCGGTACTGCATTTGCTCAAATAGGTGAAAAAACGAGGATCGCGAGCCAGCTGTACCACAGTGGGATCGACTTCGTAAAAGGTCCATTCTTGACCTGGCCTTCGATAAGAGGCAATGGATCCCGCACCCAGACCGACAGCCGCCACTCGCCACTGTGCTGCCTGGCCCTCGAGAGTCGCAAACAACTGCCCCAGAGGGCCGGTGAGGTGATAGTAGGTGAGTGGCTCGCATTCACGAGAGGGGTCCAGGCTTTGCTTGCCGTGAAGTGTGCCGCCATGGGAAAGGAGGTGATAACGTTCCTGGGAATCCACCAGGATGCTGTGAACCCCGAAGAAAGTTCGCTGCCGGTGTAAGATACTCCCTGCCCCCTGTGTATAAAAAGAACTTGCCAGAAGGAGAGCTCCCAGACCCAGACCAAAACGCAAAGGTCGGGTTGAAAAGCTGTAGCAGAGGATGGCTGGGACTCCAAACATGACCGCCTGAGAAAGGGGGTGAGTTGTCCATTGAAAAATTTCGATTCCCAGGATGAGCCCCGCAGCCAGAACTCCAAGGCCGGCGGGTAAAGCGGCATCGGACCATTTATAGGAAAAGTCCTGCCCCTTTACCGGCCATGCCAGGAGCAGGGCGCTTGCCACCAAGACCAGCGGGTACTCCAGGAGTGAAGAAAATAGAATGGGGGCCAGAAGTGCGTTGAATATTCCTCCCAGTACTCCACCCAGGGACACCCATAGATAAAACTCGGTCAGGTGAGTGGGGGAGGGACGATCATTGGCAACCACTCCATGACAGACCATACTGATGACGAAAAGGGAGATCAGATGAATCACGACCATTAACCCGATCGGTTGTGTGGCCTGAAGGATAATGACCATACTCACGGGAAGAGCGAGCATGGGAAAGAGTCGAACCATGAAGGAATGGGGCACCAGTGTTCTTCTAGCGAACACCAGAATTAAAGTGAGCAGGTAGATGGACAGTGGAAGAACCCAAAGCAGCGGGACCGGTGCAATATTGGTGGAAAGGTAGGTGGTGACACTCAGCATCAAGCTGGAGGGAACGAAGGCTCCCAGTATCCATCGAATCAGCCGAGTCAACGTCACCGGGCCTGGATTTTTCACGCTCAGCTCGGTGGGGTGGCTGTCTGTGGATTCAGACCGATCCTGCTGGGTTGAGGAGCCAGAGGATCTCCACACGATCAGGGCACAGGCCAGAGTCAGGACGATCAGGATCCCGTACCCCGCTCCCCACACCCTGCTTTGGTCCTGCAAATGAAGGTAGGGCTCAAGGAGGAGTGGATAACCGAGAAGACCCACCAGACTTCCTGCGTTGCTGGCTGCATAGAGGAAATAGGGGTCTCCTGCCTTTGGATGACGGGTGGTCGAAAACCACTTTTGAAGCATCGGGCTGATGGTGGCAACCACGAAGAAAGGAAGTCCCAGGGTTACGAATAAAAGGGACAGAAGCCAGAAACTGGGATTCCCCTCCCCGGGGGGAATCTGGCCTTGAGGAATGCCGATGGGTAGAAGGAGAAGGGGGAGGAAGATTAAGAAGCATTGAATGAGCGCCTGTCGACGGATGCCAAGCCAGCGGGAGGTCAGGTGAGCATAAAGATAGCCGAACAACAACACACCCTGGCAAAACACGACTTGGGTGTTCCAGACTGCGGGTGATCCTCCCAGTAGCGGCAGCGCCATCTTTCCAAACATGGGCTGTACCAGAAACATCAGGGCCGCACTGAGAAACAAGGTAACAGGGTAGATGGTCAGCACAATGGGTATCCTCTGCAGCCGGGATTATGCATAGTCCCGGCTGGTCGTCCAATCCAAACCGCGGTAGACTTCGGCGTTGTCATGGAACGTTTTTTCAAACTGAAGAAAAAAAGACGACTTGGCAGCGTGAGGTGTTCGGAGGGTTGACGACCTTCATGACCTTAGCCTACCTCATTTTCGTTCAGCCAGTGGTCATGAATGCGGCGGGGATGGATCTGGAATCGGCCTTGCTGGCCACTTGCATTGCCAGCGCGCTGGCGACCTTTAGGATGGGTCTCATCGCCAATTATCCCATCGCCCTGGCTCCTGATGGCAGCCTTCCCAGAGCTCGCCGGGCCTTTCTGGCTGATGCCGTGGGCACGACGGCAGGCGCCTTACTGGGGACTTCCACGGTGACCAGTTATGTTTGAGAGTGCTACCGGAGTCAGCGCCGGTGCTCGCACCGGCCTGGCCAACATGTGTACAGGTGTGCTCTTCCTGCTGGCGATTTTCTTTACACCCCTGGTGAAGATGATTGGGGGAGGCATCGATACCGGAAAAGGTCCTGTGCTTTATCCGGTGATTGCTCCGGCTCTGATTATTGTGGGCTGCCTGATGTTGAAGAACGTGAGGCGTGTCGATTGGGATGACTTCAGCGAGGTGATCCCCGCATTCTTGACTATCCTGATCATGCCGCTGATCTTTAGCATCACCGAGTGCATCGCCTTTGGATTCATTTCTTACACCCTGTTGAAAACCGTGAAGGGTCAATTTAGGGAAGTACCGGTCCTGATTTTTGTTTTTGCAGCGTTGTTTGTGCTTCGTTACCTTTTACTGTCTCGCTGAAAGAGGGGGTAAGGTGGTGAGTCCAGTATAAGCCGTGTACAATTAACAACGGAAAAGACAAGGAGGCAGAATGGCGGCACCGGTAAAAGATTTGAGCCAAACAGGAGGACGCGACCTGCGCGGGGTGCGCAATGTCCGTGATTGGATCGAGTTGCTCAAGAGTGAAGGAGAGTACCACGAGGTTCATGCAAAGGTGGATTGGAATGTTGAGCTGGGAACGATCGCCCGACATGTGCAATCGGCAGAGGGACCGGCCCTGCTTTTCGACAATATCAAGGACCACGAAAACACCTGGTGCACCAAGCTGTTTACAAACTCAGTGGGTTCCTACGGAAAGATGTCACTGGCATTTGGTCTTCCCAAGGATATCGATCACCACAATCGGGTCAAGGCCATGAGGCAGGCCTACCAAAGAAGCATTCCTCCCAAGGAGGTCTCCACGGCGCCTTTAAAGCGCAACGTCCTCAAAGGGGATGACATCGATCTCAACAAGATCCCTGTACCTAAGTGGCATCACTGGGACGGTGGCCGATATATCAACACCTTTGCCCCCATCATTACCAAGGACCCCAAGTCGGGTCTTTACAATATGGGCCTCTACCGTGGCATGGTGGCCGACAAGGATCACATCTCCTGTCTGCTCGTTCCTTCGCAAGGGTGGGGAGATCATTACGCCAAGCTTCAAGCCAAGAAGGAGCCCTTGAAGGTGGCCTGCATCTACGGCTGCCATCCTTTGCTCACTATCCTGGGAGCCAGTGCCTTTAGCCGAACGGTTTGTGAATACGATATCTACGGAGGCATCGTCGGTGAGCCGCTGGAACTGGTAAAGTGCGAGACCAGCGATCTTCTGGTTCCCGCTTCTGCCGAGATGGTGATTGAAGGGACGATTTCCTGGGACCGGGAAGACTGGATGATGGAAGGTCCCTTTGCCGAGCACATCGGTTACTACGGGGGAATCTACTCTCCGAAGCCCACCATGAAGGTGGATGCCATCACTTACCGTGATGATCCGATCTATCAGGGAGTGTGCGAGAGCATCCGCCCCGGCTGGCCGAATGAGGATAGCTTGATCGTTTCTCTCTCCTGTTCGGCGTTGGTGTGGAACCACCTGGAGGCCTGCGGTGTTCCCGGGATCACGGATGTCTGGATGAATCAGGATGGCTGTTATTACATGATCTATGTGCAACTCCAGCAAAGCTATCGCCATGTGGCCAAACAGGTAGCCTCAGCCATCTGGGGCATGTCCTTCGGAAACTGGGCCTACAAGAATGTGATGGTGGTCGAAGATGACATTGACCTTCGTGACCCGGGCCAACTGGAGTGGGCCTTTTGCACCCGCGTCAATGCTGCCATGGGAGACATCTTCATCTTTGAAAATCACTTTGGTTCGGTACTGGACCCCAGCACCGCCCTGGAGGAGCGAGATATCTACAAGTTCGGTTCCGGCAAGTGGGCCCGAGTGCTCATTGATGCCACCAGGAACTGGGATCTGGGCACTCGGCCCTTTTGGAACGACCAGGTTTTTCCTCCTGTTTGCGTCCTGGCCAAGGAGGATGAGGATCTGGTGCGAAGCCGTTGGGAAGAGTACGGGCTGAGCCACGTCAAATATGTACCCCGGATGCAGATCGACAAGGACGAAGATCTCAAGTGGCGATATTCACTGCAGGCGCGGCCTACTCCGGAAAACGCTGATGAGGATTGAGTAAAAAGAAGGCAACAGGGTTGAAAAGATACCCCGGTTCTTATTTCACCGTCATACATAAGATTGTTGATCAACTCAATCGACTGGTCGAGCAATCAGTCGACAACTCAAAGGAAGGTCTTCGCCAATGATTCTTGATTTTCACACCCACGCGGTTCGTCCAGATCCCAACATGCCGGATGGGTACAAGGCGTTTATGAGTTCCAATCAGGGAGGCGACTTGGGTAAGTTCGATGAGTTTGTAGAGCACTATTCAGATCCCCAAAACGTCCTGGCTCTCCTGGATGATGCGGGGGTAGATCATGCCGTGGTCTTGGCCGAGACTGCTGTGATTACTTCAGCCGTCATACCGAATGACTACGTCCAACAGTTTACAGAGGCCAGCAGTGGGCGCTTAATACCCTTTTGTACCTTTAATCCCTACATGGTGCTTAATCCAGCAGCTGAGTTGGATACGGCGGTTCGCCAGAACGGTTTTCGCGGGCTGAAGCTCTACCCGACCTACGAATACTTCTATCCTAACCAACCGTTGCTCTATCCGCTGTACGCCAAAGCACAGGAACTGGGTATCCCGGTCATGGCGCACACCGGAAGTTCCGTCTTTGTGGGTGCACGACTCAAGTATGGAGATCCGCTTTTCTGGGACGATGTGGCCGTGGACTTTCCAGAGCTGACCATCATCATGTGCCACGGCGGGCGAATGCTCTGGTATGATCGGGCTGCTTCTCTGGTACGCCTCCACAAGAATGTGTACTTTGATGTCTCTGGTTTACCACCCAAACGATTGCTCGATTATTGGCCTGATTTGGAGCGTTTGGCCGACAAAGTACTTTTCGGCACGGATTGGCCGGGAGCCAACATAGGTGCGAATCTGGAGGCTTTTCGGAACCTTGCCCTCAGTGAGGAGGCCAAGCAGAAGATCCTGTGGGCTAATGGCTCTCGAATTCTGGGCATAGAAGGCTAAGCAAAGAACCGACTGTCCCATTGACGGATGGTGAGGGGACAAGGATCACTTGATGGACTCCACTAGACGCTCTTCGCTTCGGGTTATGGTGTGCGGCACTTCGATTCTGGGCCTGGCCATTGGGATTCGGCTCAGCTTCGGGCTGTTTCTGCAGCCCATGTCCCAGACTTTGGGCTGGGGGAGAGAAACCTTTGCCATTGCCATTGCCCTACAAAATCTCCTCTGGGGTTTGACCCAGCCCTTGATGGGCCTGTTGGCCGACAAATACGGTGCCAGAAAAGTTGTCGCCTTGGGAGGACTGGGGTACAGCCTTGGGCTGTACCTGATGTCTCAGGCCGATTCCCCCCTTACCTTGAATCTGACCGCGGGACTTTTGATCGGAGTTAGCCTCAGTGCCACTTCATTTGCGGTGGTGCTGGGGGCGGTAGGACGGGCAGTGAGCGAACGAAACCGCAGCATGGCCCTGGGCATTGCCTCGGCAGGGGGCTCGGTGGGGCAGGCCCTCATTCTGCCCATTGGACAAGCCCTGATTGTCGCTTATGGATGGGTTCTGGCTCTGGGGGGACTCGTTGCCATCGCTTTTCTCATGGTTCCGTTGGCTGCGGCATTGGGTCCCGCTGGGCGAAAGAGCCCGAAGGAGGTACCAGGCGGGCAATTGATCAGCAAAGCTCTGGTAGAGGCGAGTCTCCATCGGGGATATTGGCTCCTGATGGCCGGATTCTTCGTGTGTGGCTTTCATGTGACCTTTATGGCCACTCACCTGCCGGCCTATATCGTGGACAGCGGCTTGTCTCCCGGCCTTGGGGCGACTGCTCTGGCGCTGATCGGTCTTTTTAATATCCTCGGTTCCTTCTTTTGGGGTGTTATGGGTGGAAGGCACAGCAAGAAATTCAGCTTGAGCTCCCTGTATCTTGCTCGGGCGGTTCTGATGACGGCTTTGCTTGTCTTTCCCATCTCCTCTTTTTCGATCCTGGTTTTCGCCTCAGGAATGGGTTTTTTGTGGTTGGGAACGGTGCCCTTGACCAGTGGTCTGATTGGGCAAATCTTCGGCGTTCGATACCTTTCGACGCTTTTCGGAATCGTATTTTTCAGTCATCAGATAGGTGCTTTCCTGGGAGTGTGGATGGGCGGATATATCTTTGACGTCACGGGCTCCTACGATATCGTTTGGTATGTGGCCGTTGTTCTGGGAGTCCTATCGACACTACTGCACTGGCCGATCAATGAACAGCCCGTTGCCCGACTGGCCTTGGCCGGAGAAAGTGGCTAAAAGAAGAGTAAGAGAGCGGCCAGCAGGGTTCCCACCATTGCCACCCCGTAACAAAGGACTGCAATCGGAGTGTTCAGGCTCCGGAGTCCCAGGTCCATGAGCACGAATCGAAAGCGGTGGGCCCAGTGGAAAAGCGGCAGCGAGATGAGGAGAAAAAGGTAGATTTGCAGTAAGGGGTTCTCCAGCAGAGCGGTCATTCGCTGGTAAGAGAGGATCTGGGGGGAAACCCATCCAAAGGCGATTCCTACACCCGTGACGATCACGTGAACGGGAAGGAGAAAAGCGGCCAGCGTTCCTCCCGCTGAAAAGAGCCCCCACCAGATAGGATCTATTGTCTTGACTCTTACCGCCATGTCAAACTCCCACAAGAAGGTAGAAGAGGATCAGCGAAATCACGATCCAGGCCAGGTAGTTGGTGATGAGTACCAGTATCGGCGGAACCGTTTTTGAACCGATGCGCACAACCATAATCATCGGAGTGAGATAAAACCAGGTCACTGTATGGAAGAGCGAAAACAGGAGAATCACCACAAAAAGCACTTGAGCCGAAGGGGTCTGAAGGGCACTGAGATAGAGCTGATAAGTGTCTTCACCTTGACTCAGGCGGTAAACTCCCACCAGAGAAATGAGCGCGAAGAGGCCCACAAAAACAGCTGAGAACTCGCGGACCATAAAAAGGAAATAATTCTTTCGCTGCAACCACCACCAAAAGCTCATGTGAGGTCGATGGAGAAGATCTTCTGACCGAGATTTTTGCGGGTTCATCGGTTCCCCCAGGGCCAGATCCAGGAAAGAAAATACTCCTTGGTCAGCTGTACCTTGGTTCGCTGGATGGCAGCTGCGGGATCGACGTGTTTCGGACACACTCGAGTGCACTCTCCGACAAACGTACATCCCCAAATACCCTCATGGCTTCCAATGATCTCGGCACGCTGGTCCTGGCCCTCATCGCGTGAGTCCATATTGTAGCGGTGAGCCAGAGCGATGGCAGCCGGACCTAGGAAACTCTGGTCATGTCCATAGACAGGGCAGGCCGAGTAGCAGATCACACAGTTGATGCACATGCTGAATTGCCGATAGAGATTCAACTCGTCCGGTGATTGTAGATACTCGCCTTCCTCGAGAGGCTTTTCCTCACTGCGGATGATCCAGGGCTTGACTTCCTGAAGCTTCTCCATGAAATCGCTCATATCAATGACCAGATCGCGAATCACGGGGAAATTAGCCAACGCATCGACGTGGATCTCGCCTGGATAGTAGTCGCGAAGAAAGGTGGCGCAGGTGAGCTTTGAATCTCCATTGACCCTCATGCCACAGCTGCCGCAAACCCCCATTCGACAGGACCAGCGGTGGGTGAGCGTTCCGTCTACATGGTTCTTGATGTAGTTGAGGGCATCCAGGACCACCATGTCTTCCTTGTAGGGGATGGTATAGCTTTGAGTGTAGCGCTCAGAACTTTTTTCCGGGTCGTAGCGGGTGACCGTGATCTTGATCGTGCTCATGGGCAACTCAATTGCTTGATACTTTTACTGAACTGTTACTTAATACTTTCGTTCCTCAGGCGGCCAGCGGGTGATGTTCACGGCCTGCTTCTCGAAACGAGGCCCTTCGGGAGTGGCATAAGCCAATAGGTGATGGAGGAATTTCTCGTCGTCGCGCTCGGGAAAGTCCAGACGAGACTGGGCACCGCGGGATTCCTCTCGGGCCAGAGCCGAGTGGGCGATGCATTCGGCAATTTCGAGCATGAACTCCAGCTCCAGGGCCCCCCGCAGATCGGTATTGAAAATTTTGCCTCGATCATCTATGGCGACATCGGCAAAACGCTCGCGCAGCTTTCCGAGGATGGTGCAGGATTCCTGCAAGCCCTCACCGGTGCGGTAGACTCCGCAACCCTTTTCCATGGTCAGGTGCATCTCTTCTTGAAGGGAGGCGACCCGTTCCTTGCCGCTTTCTTTTTCAAGAAATTGTTTGGCGATGCGCTTTTGTTCTTTGTCGGCCAAGGCACGAACGGTATTCTGGGACACCGGTTTTTGTTCCAAGGCATATTGGGCCCCCGCCCTTCCACTGAGAGCACCGAACACCAAACATTCTGTCAGCGAGTTGGAGCCCAGACGATTGGCCCCATTGAGGGTAATGCAGGCCACCTCTCCCGCAGCCAACAGACCGGGAATCGTGGTATTTCCGTTGATGTCCGTACTCACTCCTCCCATCATGTAGTGAACGACGGGCCGGACCGGGATAGGCTTGTAAACGGGGTCAATTCCGACGTATTTAACCACTAACTCTCTGACAAAAGGGAGCCTTTCATTGATTTTCTTCTCTCCCAAGTGGCTCAGGTCCAGATGAACGTATCCACCGTATTCTCCTTCAAAGGCCCGGCCCTCTTTCATCTCGGTCATAATGGCTCGCGACAGGATGTCCCGAGGTCCCAGCTCCATCTTGCCGGGAATGTAACGCTCCAGAAAGCGCTCACCTTCTTTATTGAACAGGTGTCCTCCCTCTCCCCGGGAGGCCTCGGTGATCAGAATGCCGGTTCCCGGCAGTCCCGTGGGATGGTATTGGACAAACTCCATGTCCTTGAGTGCGGCACCAGCCCGGTAGGCCATAGCCATGCCATCTCCCGTTTTAATGCTGGCGTTGGTGGTAAAAGGAAAGACCTGGCCGCCGCCGCCGGCACAGAGCAAGATGGCTTTGGCCACGATGGGATGAAGCTGGCCCGTTTCAAGATCCAGCGCCGTAACCCCCACACATTTTCCATCTTCGATGAGCAGAGAGGTGACAAACCACTCATCGTAGCGCCGGATCTGAGTGTGCTTGAGCGAGGTTTGAAAAAGAGCGTGCAACATGTGAAAACCGGTCTTGTCGGAAGCATAGACCGTCCTTTTGACGCTCATGCCGCCGAAGGCACGCACGCTGACTTTTCCATCGCTGTCACGACTCCAGGGACATCCCCAATGTTCCAATTGGATCAGCTCCTCAGGAGCTTTTTCTATAAAAGTTTCGACCACATCCTGGTCAGCCAGAAAGTCGCTTCCGCGGACGGTGTCGAAGCCATGAAGGTCCAGGCTGTCATCTTCTCGCAAGACGGCAGCGGCTCCCCCTTCTGCCGAGACCGTGTGACTGCGCATGGGAAAGACCTTGGAGACGACGGCGATGTCTAAATTGGCGTCCACTTCCACGGCTGCAATAGCTGCCCTCAGGCCGGCGGCGCCTCCTCCAACGATCAGGATATCGTGACTGAGGTCCTCTGTCATAAGCGAAATATAAGCATATTTGAGGCCGGGAATCAAACGGGATTCAAGAACACCAGGTTAGTCGCCGGGACTGAACCCGAATTATGCATAAATTTCTTACTGTGGCGCCGAAACCATCCGCCTGACTGCGTTGCCGCAGTAGATTGGGTGTGAGAAATGCGGGCTGGACCTCCTCCGAGGTTCTTGCTCTTGTTGTAGTGGCCGCTTTCAGAGCGGCTTCTTTGGGCTCTCAGAGCAGACCCTTCTGAAGGGAACCCGTCTACTTCTTAAAAGCCCATCGGTAGACGTCATCAAAGTCGCGCGCAAAGTGGAAGGTCAACCCTTGACGCAGATAGTCGGGAAGTTCGTCGACATCCTTCTCGTTCGCTTCCGGAAAGATGAGCGTTTTGAGCCCCACCCGTCGAGCGGCAATGACCTTTTCCTTCACTCCTCCAATGGGCAACACTCGACCGGTAAGGGTTAACTCTCCGGTCATACCCAATTTATTTTTCACCTTTTTTTTCGAAATCATTGAAACCAGGGAGGCTGCCATGGTGATTCCCGCCGAAGGACCGTCTTTTGGGGTGGCACCGGCGGGGACGTGAAGATGGACAAAGTGTTGGTCAAAAAAGTCTGGCTTTACCCCGTATATTTCCAGGTGAGCCATGACGTAGGAATAGGCGATTTCTGAGCTCTCCACCATCACATTACCGAGTTGACCGGTTTGCTTAAAGCCTTTTCGTCGAGTGGCCACGGCCGTTGCTTCGATTTGGAGGGTCACGCCCCCCAGGTTGGTCCAGGCAAGACCCGTGACGATTCCCGGCCGGGAATCGAGCAGTTCCTCCTTGGTGAAAATCGGCTTTCCAAGATGAGTCTCTACGTCGCCTTTAGTGACAACGAACTTCCCGGCAGGATTTTCTGAAAACTTCACCGTGGCCCTTCTCATGATTTTCTTGATCCTTTTTTCCAAAGCACGAACTCCCGCCTCTCGAGCGTAGCCATCGATAATCTTCAGGAGAGCATCTTTTCGTATGCTCACCTGTTGTTTCTTCAAACCGTGGTTCTTGAGAGCCTTGGGAATCAGGTAGCGACGAGCAATCTCCACCTTCTCTTCCAGGATATATCCGGATAAGCGGATGACCTCCATGCGATCAATCAAGGGACTCGGAACAGTGTCCAGTTGGTTGGCGGTGGTGACGAAAAGTACATCGGAAAGGTCAAAGGGGACATCCAGATAGTGATCGCGAAAGGCCGAATTTTGTTCGGCATCCAATATTTCGAGTAACGCCGAAGCAGGATCGCCATGGAAAGATGCTCCGACTTTATCAATTTCGTCGAGCATGATCACCGGATTAGAGGTGCCCACAGTCTTCATGGCCTGGATAAACTTCCCGGGCATGGCACCGATATAAGTTCGGCGGTGTCCTTTAATCTCCGCTTCGTCTCTCATCCCACCCAGGGAAAAGCGAAAAAACTTTCGGGCCAGAGCATCCGCCATACTCATTCCCACCGAAGTTTTGCCCACACCCGGGGGCCCAACAAGACAGAGGATGGAGCCGGCAATGTCGCCCTTCATTTTCCCCACGGCCAGAAACTCCAGAATTCGAGTCTTCACATCCTCCAGACCATAATGGTCACGATCGAGGATCTCTCTGGCCCTTTTCAAATCGTAGTTGTCCTGACTTTGTTTTCCCCACGGCAAGATAGTCAGCCAATCCAGATAATTTCGAGTGACCGAATACTCAGGAGAAAGTGGCTCCAATACCTGTAATTTTTCCAGTTCCTCATCAACGGTTTGCTGGGCTTCCGGGTTCAGACTTAAATCGGCCAGTCGTTTCTGGAACTTTTCGATTTCTCCAGCTTTTCCCTCTTTTTCAAGTCCCAGTTCCTGTTTGATGGCTTTGAGTTGCTCTTTGAGGAAGAATTCTCGTTGCTGGGAGGTCATCTTGGCGTCAATTTGCTGGGTGATCCTCTGCTGGAGTTTAGATATTTCCACTTCCTTTTTGAGCAACACCAGGGTGCGATCAATGCGCTGGCGAACGTCAAAAGCTTCAAGAATGCCCTGAAGTTCTTCACCATCGGCGGTGGTTAAACTTGCAGCAAAGTCTGCCAATTTCCCAGGATCATCCAGTGAAGAGCGACTGAGAAACAGCTTAATGACTTCAGATTGGAGGGGATTGAGGCTGACCAGTTCCTTCAGGGTGGAAATGATGGCCATGGAGTAGGCTTTCAATTCCTTGTTCGCGGAGAGTTCGGGGGCGTGGTGATATTCCACCCTTGCGAAGAGTCCTTCGGGTGTTTCCTTGACTTCCTTTATAGAGAAGCGTTCCAGACAACTAATCAGAATATGAGCATTACCCTCCTCTTCCTGAATTGTCTCGAGGATTTTTCCGGCTACACCCACAGGGTGAAGGTTCTCGGCAATCGCAGCGC
>CBDUTA010000074.1:0-12220 GCA_965369785.1 uncultured bacterium | reverse complement strand
TCCAATAACTAGCCACGTCAATAGGAACCTGCCGAGAAGGCTTGTTTTGTTTCTCATGATCTAAAAATGTGAGGGATGAGGGGTGTCCTTTCTCTTTTTTGTGTTCAGTTCAACGGCGGCTGCGGTTTCCCCCTTGTGAACCTCCCCCTCGGGGACGATCTCAGCCACATCCTCATGTTCATCAGGGGGGACGTTCCCGTTGTTTAGCCCACGTTCCAGGTTGTTCATGTGATAGCTATAGCGTTCCAAGTCACGCCCCATTTTGGGATGATCATCTCGACTCTGTGCTCGTTTGGCATCTTTTAAAGCGTCTTCAGTAAGCTTTACAATTTGCTTGGCCTGTTTCTTGGAGAGCGGCTGGTTAAATTCCTCCGAATCTTGGGCCATTGCAGGAGAAAAGCTCAAAAAGGCGAGAGTCAGCAAAATCATGAAGTGAGATCTGAACATGATAACCTTCGGTATCTTATTATTTAACATAACAGAAAGCAGGCATTTGAGCTGCCTCCCACCTTCCTGCGCACGAGCGCACGAAAGCACTAAGTCATCTGCTGACGAAGAACGGTGTCGCTTATGCTGGTGGGGTTGACCTCGATGGCGTGAAAAACACCGAAACAGTGCTGTTTGCTGGAAACCATCTCCACATCAGCTTCCCTGACGATTCCCAGAATGTCCCTGTTCCAGTTGCAGCCAAAACGTTTGGCATGTTTCTTGGCTCGCTTGTCCTGCCATCGTCCAAACCGCTCATTGCTGCTTCTACCATGCTCGAGAAGAAGTATGCGGCCGTTGGGTTTACACACGCGGGCCATCTCCCGAAGAGCCTGTACGGGTTGTATCAACGTACACAAGCTCAAGGAGTCTATGACCGTGTCAAAGGTGTTGTCTGGGAATTCAAGGCTTTCTGCATCCATCTCTCGTATGGTGACTTCGAGCCCTTGTTTGCGAGCTTTCTGTGAAGCGATCTCCAGCATCGAATGGCTTAAATCGATCAGCGTGAGCTTACAATTTTTGGGGTAGTAGCGGAGGTTGTTTCCCGTTCCGGCAGCCACCTCCAGAACATCTCCCCAGGCCTTCCGGAAAAGATTTTTCCTGATCCGGCTGACTCCAAGGACCTCGGGGATCTTTTCCAGGATGTCGTACCAACGGGCAGATTTATTGTAGTTTTCGGTGATTTCTTCTTTGGAGGGTCTGTTTAGAGGCATAAGAAGGCTAGTGGCATTTTAAGGGAGATGATTCAGTAATCACAAATCCTTATTCAAGAGTGCCGCCCTTACAGGGCTCATGAGCTCAACTATCCTTTTTCCAGGGGTTTGCACCCCTGGCTATTTCATTGCGCCCCTTCGGGGGGGAGGCCCGTGGGCTAAAGCCCACGGCTCTGACTGCACGAAATCACGAAATCACGAACGCACGATGTCACGAAAAGTGTGCGCATAACTGTTAACTGCAGTTGACACAATCGTTTAAGCTTTTCCGGGTCGACAACGGGTGGATTCACCCCTGTGAAATCCTTTTAAGTCCTTTATTGATAGTAAATTAACTTATATTTGTCAGGGTTTTTCCAACCCTTGGAAGAACTGGCATGCAATGTGCTTCAATTGCCAGCCTGAGGATGTGCGCCCTTTGAAAGGGAAAGGGGATAAAGCATGAGTGAAACAGAGTTTAGACTTCGTTTTGAAGAAACACCTGCCACTGAAGCAGGGATCGAGCTTCCTTCTGAAGAAACTGCTGCCACTGAAGCAGAGAGTGAGCTTCCTTCCGAAGATCCTCCCACCGAAGATATTCCTGCCCCTGAATCAAAGTTCAGGCTGGTTTCCGAAGAGACTTCCGAAGAGGTTGCTGTCCCTGAGGCTGAAGAGGCCGCTGTGCCTGAGGCCGCTGCCCCTGAGGCTGCTGCCCCCGAGGCTGCTGCCCCCGAGGCTTCTGTTCCCGAGGCGGCTGTCCCTGAGGCCGCTGCACCTGAGGCCGCTGCCCCTGAGGCTTCTGTCCCCGAGGCGGCTGTTCCTGAGGCTGCTGTTCCGGAGTTTGTCCCCGAGACTTCTGCCCCGGAAACTCCAACCCCTGAAACTTCTAGTGGGTTAGGTCCAGCTGGCCTCGGGCCGGAAAAAAGGACCTGCTCCTCCTGCAACCAGGAGAATGAGATCGTACGCGAATTCTGCTGGGCCTGCTTTGCGAAACTCGGTGATCAAGGAGCCGGAAACGGTGCGGCCCCGCAGCCCGAGCCCAGCATTCCCCCGGCACAGGATTATCCTCAGGCGTCGGACATTCCTCAGGAACCAGAGATTCCTCAAGTAGAAGACATTCCGCAGCCACAAGAGACTCCCCCGGCACAAGACATGACTTCGGCACCCGACGTTCCCGCCCCACAAAGCAGTCCCCCGGAGACGGTTCGGCCTGAAGAAACCAGCCCTGGGGAAGATGTCCTGGTGGATTATGGACCCTCAGTCAAACTGGCCTACCGTCCCAGCGGAGAGATGGGAAAGACTTTGACTCTTTTGATTCACGGTGCAACCGGCGTTCTGGTGGGGCTGTTCAAGGCGGCCCTTGTACTGGCCGCCGCCGTAGGGGTCAACCTCGTCCACAACCTGCTGCCCGTCTTCTTTTTCGTGCTTCCTCTGGTCATCGTGGGACTCATGCTGATTGCCCCCGGTGTGGTGGGGATGGCCGTGGGAGATCATGTCAGCAAAGGGATTCAGGGTTCCAAGTGCCGTGTGCCTGCACAGGCGGGCTTTATCGCTCTCCTGAGCACGTTGAGTGGTCTGGCTTTGTTTGCGCTGATTGCCCAGAGTTTCACCACACCCGGGGAGTCCTTTCTGTATGACAAGCTGCTCTGGTTTGTCCGACTCATGGTGGGTGGAAGCGTGAGTTTCGACTGGCTCGCGGAGCCGGAGCCGATCGGGTCGGCCTACGAAGGGATCATCTTCGTCCTGCTGGGCCTGAGTGCGGTAGTGGGGGCGGGACTCGGCTACCACACGGCTTCTGACACCGTCCGTTCGGTGCCCTTCTGTGAGGGGTGCGGAAAGCATATGGAACCGGAATCCTTGTGGAGTATCCCCCCGGTCAAGGGCCCTCTGGCCGTCCAGGCTTTCCAATCCATGGACTACGAGGCGATCGGCCAGATACCCCACTGCAAGATGGTCGAAAACTTTATCTCCGTGGAAGTGTGGTCCTGTACCTGCGAGTCCAAATCGATTCTGGAACTGGTGGGATATGGCGTCGAGCCGCCCAAAGAAGACGGTGACGAACCGACCATCCAGTCTCCTGTGCGCATTTTCTCCAGACCCCTCAGCCCCGAACAGCTCTCGCAGATTAAGGCGTAGCGTGCTGGCGCGGAGCGCGCCGTGAGTTCGTGAATTCGTGCTGGGCGCGGAGCGCGCAGACCACAGACCACAGACCGGCTGGAAATTCAAAATCCCAAATTCAAAATTCCAAACAAATTCACGGCGCGCTCCGCGCTTATCTCACCGCCTTCGGCGCCTTCTGGCCTTCCGGGATCAGTGTGTGATACTCCAGTGGATCGCGGATCTTCTGAAAATCCGCCTGCACCTTTTCCCTCAGTTGGGGTGACAGGTACAGATCAATGGCCGAGGTCGCCAAAGCCTTTGCGGCCACCATCAATCCCTTTTCGCCAATGCTGGTTCCAGTACAGGCCACGATCTGCCAGCTATGGCCGGGAGCCCCGAAGGTGTAAGAAGCTACCCTCAGGTTTCCGACGGGTACAAACCAACTGATGTCTCCGACGTCGGTGGAGGCAAGGCCCTGGCTCGGCTCCTCGAGCAGGGGTTCGACTGTTTCCGATAAGGCCTTGTCCAGTTTGCGTTCCAGGGATGCCTGGGTCTGACGGGCAAAGTCTTTTTCCTGAGCCGAGAATTGAGGCGCTCCGATCTGCACAAGGTTCTGATGGATCACTTCCGACAGGGTCCGGTTGGGGAGTTTTTCGTGCGCGTCTGCGTCTATCTGCACGGAGGTCAACTCGGTTCGCGACATCAGCGCGGCTCCGCGGGCGATGGCCTCCACCCATTTAAAGTACCTTTCGACATCCTGGTGCTTGTTGGCCCGAATGTAGTACCAGACCTCCGCCTCCGGGGGAACGACATTGGGCTGGCCGCCTCCGTTGGTGATCACATAGTGGATACGGGCATCTTCCTGGATGTGCTCTCGCATGTAATTGACTCCGGCACTCATGAGCTCAACGGCGTCCAGAGCACTTCGTCCGTCATGCGGAGAAGTGGAAGCGTGCGCCGACAGACCTGAGAACCGGAACTTTACCGATACCATGGCCTTGGAATAGGCATAGCCGGCAGCCGTTCGATCGCCCGTGTGCCAGGACAAAATGGCATCGTCTGTTTTAAACAGACCCGCGCGCAGCATATAAGTTTTGCCGATGAGAGTTTCTTCCGCCGGTGTCCCGTAAAGACGTACCGTTCCCTTGACCTGCCCCGACGCTATAGCCTGTTTCACAGCAATGGCCGCACCCGTGCTGGCCGTTCCATAAACGCTGTGGCCGCAACCATGGCCTGCCTCAACTCCGGGCCTTCCCCTCTGCTCAGAGATTGCATCCTGAGATAAGCCCGGCAGGGCATCGTACTCGGCCAGAATGCCGATGACCGGTCGGCCGCTTCCGTAGGAAGCCACGAAAGCGGTTGGCATGCCCGCCACGCCCTCCTCGACGGTGAAGCCATTGGCCTTTAGAACATCCATTAACTCTTTTGAGGATTTAAACTCTTGAAGCCCCGTTTCAGCGTAACTCCAGATGTTTTTGTTGATCCTGCTGAGGGTCTCAGCATTACCATCGATCCAGGTAACGGCCACCGCTTTGGCCGCCTCCTGGGCCTGAACGGTCACGGGGGCTAGGATGGAAAGGCAGACCGATAAGGCCATCGGTGCAAGCAAATATCTTCTCATGGGAACCTCCTTTGGGCATTGTACAGAGCCCCAACGGAAGGTTCCAGGTCAGATTTGGAATCTGAGATTTGGAATTTGTTTGGAATTTGGAGTTTGGGATTTTGAATTTCCAGCCGGTCTGCCGGCTGGTGTCAGTCCTTGACGACTTCCAGCGTGAAGGTCATTTGCTTTCCTCGAAACAGAAAGCAAAGATACTGTTCCCAGAATTTTCTCACGAATCTCAGCCCGGAAAAGCGATTGTCCAGGTTGATGAGAAACTGAAGTCCCAGAAGCTTCCAGATTGAAGCCATCTCCAATTCCTTCCGGATGATCTTAAAACGAGCCTGGGTATAGTGGTTCGTATGGTATGAGGGTTCAAAATAGCTGAATGAGTAGGAGTTGAGATGCCATTTGTGGGTTGGATCCTGCCAGGAGATGGAGTCGGTGTAGTGCGGGGTGATGAGTGTTACCCGAGCATGGGGACGACAGATTCGATGGATCTCCTCCATGACGGCCAGTACCGAGTCCATATGCTCGATGACATGGGTGGCGAAAACTTCATCAAAGGTGTTGTCCTTGATGGGATAAGGAATCTGGTTCAGATCATGGACCAGGTCCACCTCCGGCAACTGGACGCGATCCATGCCCATAGCGCCAGGACGCTTGTTCCGGCCACAACCGATATCGAGGATGCGTTTTTTCATATGAGGGCGGATTTTAACACTCTTTTTCCCTTTTCTCTGTGGGCGAAGCGCGCTAGCATCAAACTGACAGAGTCATGGCCAATCAACGGATGTATGTTCAAGGGAAGGAAACAACTCCTTCCCTGACCCGATCCTCTCAGGTGGGTCTTCCTCCTGACCTGCTTGAAGCAGCTTCACAAAGACTGAGCCTGGCGGCTCTTCTCTATGCCATCGCCTACTCGACTTCGTTTTTGATCGGCCGGTTTACGACATCTCCTCTGTTTGCCGGGATGGACGAACACAGTGCCGTGGCCGACGTCTGCGCCGTGGTCTCCATCGCACTCTCCTTGGCCGTTTTTTGGCTTGCCCGCCGCGGCTGGTTGGACCCCCAACTTCTTCTGGACATTGGCCTGATCTACTGGGTCGTCGGTGCCTTTGGCATCGATATTGGTAATTATTGGATCCTCCCGGCCGGTTTTCCAGTACTAGGTATTTCCTGGGTCTGCGTGTGGCTGGTCTTTTTCCCACTCGTCGTTCCCAGTTCTCCGGGGAAAACACTATTGGCAGCCCTGATGACAGCAACGGTGGGTCCTCTGGTGTTTTTTTTCTCGCTGCTATTCCGAGGAAACCCTATGCCGGATGGGGTGTACCTGCTCAGCCTGTTTGTTCCTTACTACATTTGTGCCGGGTTGGCCTTTGTGGGCAGTCGTATCATCTACAAGCTGGGATGTGATGTGACTCGAGCCCGGGAAATGGGGAGCTATAAGCTCATCGAACTGCTCGGCCGTGGCGGCATTGGAGAAGTCTGGCTGGCGAAACATCGATTGTTGGCCCGGCCCGCCGCCGTCAAATTACTCAGCCCCCAGGTCCTGGGAGCGACCTCCGATGGGAGCTTGAATAAGCTGGCCTTGAAACGCTTTGAACGGGAGGCTCAGGCCACCGCGGCCCTCGGTTCCCCCCACACCATAAGACTGTACGATTTTGGAACCACCGATGAGGGAAGTTTTTACTATGCCATGGAGCTTCTGGATGGGTTTGACCTGGAGTCTCTGGTGACTCGCTTCGGACCGGTATCTGCCGCAAGAACCATTGGCTTCTTAAGGCAGGCTTGCGATTCTCTTGCCGATGCCCACCACCACGGATTGATTCATCGGGATATCAAGCCCAGCAACATCTACGTCTGCCGCCTGGGTATCCAATATGATTTCATCAAGGTTCTGGACTTCGGAATGGTCAAGTTGGACCGCGACACCAGCGGCCAGGAAACTCAATTGACCCGAGAGGGACTCACTACGGGAACCCCCGCTTACTTGTCTCCCGAGGTCGCTCTGGGCCAGGGAGAAGTCGATGCCCGTACCGACATCTATTCGCTGGGGTGTGTGGCTTACTGGCTGGTGACCGGACAGTTGCTCTTTGAAGGTCAGACACCCATGCAGGTCGTTCTGGACCACATTCAGACTGCGCCTGTTCCTCCCACCCAACGCACCGAGTTGGAGATTCCTTCGGCGCTGGAACAAATTATCCTGTCCTGCCTGGAGAAGAAACCGGAGAAGCGACCTCAAACGGCCTTGGAGCTGGCGGAAAGACTGGCCGCCTGTGAGATTCGCGAACCCTGGACGCAGAAAGATGCCCAACGCTGGTGGGCACTGAATAAACCGAGCGCGGAGCGCGCTGAAGCGCGGAACGCGCCGTGAATTCGTGCTGGAGCGCGGAGCGCGCTGTGCTTTCGTGTGGGTTAGGTGGTCAGGTGGTCAGGTGGTCAGGAGTCAGTTGTCAGGAGTTTCCCATGCCCGAGTTGCCCGAAGTTGAGACGGTCCGACGGGGTCTGGAGCCCCATGTTGTTGGAGGCTTCATTGACGATATTCAGGTCGGTGATTCCAAGGTTTTGCAATTCGAACCTGATCGTCTGCTGGAAGAGGTCCGGGGACAAAAGATCCTGGGCCTTACCCGGCGCGGGAAGTTCTTAAGTTTTGAACTGGAACGCAACTACCTCATTTTTCACTTCGGCATGACCGGTCAGCTCACCTTTCGGGATCCGAATCGATCCGATTCCGAGGGGTTCAAGAGACATCCTGTAACAGGTCTCCAACGCACTCTTCAACATGCTCCCGATCGGCATACCCACTTGCAAATCCATTTTCGGCAGGGCGGAGCCATGCTTTTCCGGGATATCCGCAAGTTTGGCAAGGTCTTCCTCATTGAAAAAGGGGAAGTGTCGGTGTTCTTCGAGAGGCTGGGTATGGAACCCTGGACTCCCGACTACAATCTCAAGGCTTTTTTGCAGAAATTCGGCAATCGAAAGCTGGCCATCAAATCGATGCTGCTGGAGCAGAGTTTTGTAGCGGGAGTGGGTAACATCTATGCCGATGAAGCCCTCTTTGCAGCCGGCATTCATCCCGCCCGGAAGGTTCGATCCCTGCGTCAGGCAGAGAAGGAGAGTCTTTTTGAAGCCATACCGAAAGTCTTGGAAAAAGGGATTGAATACGGTGGCACCACTTTGCGCGATTACGTCAATAGCGATGGAAAGGCCGGAAGTCACCAGGAGCAACTCCAGGTGTATGGGCGGAAGGGAGAATCCTGCCATCGATGCAAAACTCTGATTCAGAAAATGGTGATCAGCCAGCGCAGCAGCTCTTTTTGCCCCAACTGCCAGCCGCGGGGCGGCCCGTGGGCTAAAGCCCACGGCTCTGACTGAACCGGATTCGGCACCTGAGGTGCCTCCCACATTCCAGAGGTTTCGGTGTGTAAAGGATGTCCTGGCACAACCTGTAAGGGATGTCATGGCACTGTACACCTGAGGTGCCTCCCACCTTGCGGAGGTTTCGGCGTGTAAAGGAGAATTCGGGGATTGTCCCTGAATTCTGTCCGAACTTCGAGTTGGGGATTGTAAGAAAAAATCCCGTCCAGTGGAACTCAAATGAGCCCGGCACTAAAATCATGGACATGAGTGGAAAAAAATTCTTGCTGCTGGTTCTCGTCATTGTCGGAGTTCTGTTCCTGAGCATTGTTTTGGGAGCCGGTTACCTTTTGTTCCGGGGTCAAGAGGTCGCGATCCAGGAAAACACCGTTCTGGAGGTGGTTCTCAACGGATCCGTTCTTGAACTGCCCCCGGAGAATCCTTTGACCCAGATATTTGGACCCGGTAGCCTGAGTTTGTGGGAACTGGGGAAGGTCCTCCGCTATGCGGCTCAGGACGATCGTATCTCGGGCGTGTATCTGGAAATTCATCCTCTCCTTTTGAGTTGGGCGCAAATCGAGGAATTGCGCGACTCCCTGCACAGCTTCCGTACCTCGGGCAAACCGATTCATGCCTTTTTGGCCCTGGACATGGTCAGGGATCCGGAATTGTATCTGGCTTGCGCCGCTGACTCCATCACCTTGAACCCGGGCGCGACGCTGCTCGTCAATGGCTTGCTGGCGGAGATTACCTTCTATAAGGGAACCATGGAAAAGCTCGGGATCAAGCCGGAGTTCATACAATTCAAGGAATACAAGAGCGCCGAGACCTTCACCCGGGAGTCCATGACGCCGGAGATTCGTGAGATGTACGAGTCGATTCTCGGCGATCTCGAGGAGCGTTTCGTTTCCGTAGTAGCTCAGGAAAGAAACCTGGATGAAGAGAGGATGCGAGGCATCCTGGAGGCCGGGCTCACCTCGGCCGAGCAGGCCCTCGAAGAGAATCTGGTTGATGTGCTCGGTTACAAAAGTCAGGTCCAGCAAAAGCTGGCCGGCAACGGCTCCGATTCACAGGAGTATGAAAGTCTAGGGGCCCGCTACTATCTCGCTGCGGTCGAGGACGACTATGCAACCCGTTCGGAGCACAAGGTAGCACTGGTGGGAGGACTGGGAACCATCACTGCGGGAAACAGTGATTCTTTCTCTCGAATCATGGGAGGTCTGACCATGTCTGCCCGTCTGCGCAGAATCCGTGAGGATGACGACATCAAAGGAATCATCCTGCGGGTGGATAGTCCCGGGGGTTCCGTGGTGGGTTCGGACATGGTTTGGAAAGAGGTCATGCTCCTGGAGGAAGCCGGTAAGCCGGTGGTGGTGACCATGTCGGGGGTTGCCGGCTCGGGAGGCTATTACATTTCCATGGCGGCAAGCCACATCATCAGCCAGCCCTCGACCATTACCGGCTCCATCGGCGTGATCTTTGGAAAATTCGACCTGGAAGGTCTTTACGAATGGCTGGGAATCACCGTCGACCAGGTCAAAACCTCACCCAACGCCGACATCTTCTCGGCCTTGAACCCATTGACCGACGAGCAAAGGCAGCGGGTGGAATCGTGGATGACAACCATCTATGAGACCTTTGTTCAAAAAGCGGCCGACGGCCGAAGCCAAACGTTCCAGGAACTGGAAGCGAGGGCCCGAGGTCGAATCTACACGGGTGTTCAGGCCCGGGACATCGGGCTGGTCGACGAACTGGGAGGACTTCCGGAGGCAATGGATCAAATGAAACAGGTCCTTGGGCTCAGAGAGGACGAGGAAATTGAACTGGTCCTCTATCCTCGGCCCAAGAGCCTGTGGGAAGCGCTGGCCGGTGGAGATTTCTTGGGGATCCGGCAGCGTGATTCCGTGAGCCAGTGGCTTCAGGAGCAGGTTCCTTTCCTCTCCGATCCGGCTCCCTGGTTGCTGATGCCGGAAGCGAGGATTTACTGACAGCTGTTAGCTGTTAGCTGTTAGCCCCTGTAAGGTAACGCCGTTCTCCGATATAATTATTGGCCTCGCTGGATGGCGAATAAATATGAAGAAGAGACGAACAGCACCAGAAGGTGCCATTGGAATCGCCGGGGCCGGACGTATGGCCCAGGCACTCGGTCGACTCTTGTTCCAACACGGCCAGCCGATCGCGGTCATGGCCAGCCGGTCGCGATCCAGGGCGCAGCGGGCTGCCCGCTTCGTCAGTCCTTCGGTTCGGGCCGTAGAGTATTCGCAGTTGCCCGCCCAGGCCGAGCGTTTGATTTTGGCTGTCGCGGACGATGCGCTGCCCGAGGTAGCAGGTACTCTGGCCGAGGCGGGAATGGATAGAGGGATGATCATCCACACCAGCGGAGTCTGGGGCCCGGAGGTTTTGTCCTGCCTGACCGAGCGGGGAGTCTTCTGTGCATCGATGCATCCCCTTCAGACTGTCGCCAATCCGAAGCAGGGAGTAGAGGAATTACCCGGTTCCACGTTTGCTGTTGCCGGCAGGGGGAAAGCAGCGCTCTGGGCCAAAGAATTGGTGAAACTGCTCGACGGCCAGGTTCTGACCATCAAACCTCTGGCTAAACCGCTTTACCATGCGGCGGCCGTCGTTGCCAGTAACTATATCGTCGCTTTGATCGACGCAGCTTTGTTGATGATGGCCAAAGCGGGGGTATCGGAACGCCAGGGGCGAAAGGCTCTTGAGCCGCTTGTGATGACCTCTGTTCGAAATGCCCTGAGCAGGGGCCCGGTTGAGGCCCTTACCGGACCCGTCGAACGGGGCGATGGTCAAACCATAGGCGCCCATCTGACTGCCTTAAAGGTTCTTCCGGAATCCGTGCAGGGCCTCTATCGGGCAGTGGGTCAGCACACCGTCCAATTGGCTCGGCGAAAGGGTCTGTCGAAAGACCAGGCCACCCAACTGGAAGAGCTTTTGGAGGCTGAGACGAGACACTAACATGAGCGAGTCAAAGAAACGGGTTCGTGTTCCCGCCCTCAAGGAGAAAAAACTGCGCGGTGAAAAAATCACCGTGCTGACGGCCTATGACTTTCCCATGGCGGTCCTGCTGGATCGTGCCGGCATCGATGTGCTGCTGGTGGGCGACTCTCTGGGCATGGTGGTGCTGGGGCATGAAGATACCCTCTCCGTGACGATGGACACCATGGTCGAGCACACCCGTGCCGTGGCACGGGGCGCCAAGCATTCCCTGGTGGTCAGCGACATGCCTTTTCTCAGTTACCAGGTGAACGTGGGCGAAGCCGTTCGCAACGCCGGTCGACTCATTCAGGGTGGGGCGGCAGCGGTCAAGATTGAAGGGGGAAGCAGCGTCCTTGATGTGGCCCGCAGGCTTGTTGCTATCGGCATTCCCGTGATGGGCCACCTGGGTCTTACTCCTCAGTCGGTTCATCAGTTGGGGGGCTTCCGTCCCCAGGCCCAAACATTGGAGAGTGCCGATCAGTTGCTCAGGGAGGCCAAGTTGCTGGAGGAAGCGGGCGTTTTCTCCATCGTCCTGGAATCCATTCCCTCTGAACTGGCCAAAAGGGTGACCGCAGAACTGGCCATCCCCACCATTGGCATTGGAGCCGGACCCCACTGCGACGGGCAGGTCCTGGTGAGTTATGACACCTTCGGCCTGTTCCAGGGGAGTCCTCCTCCCTTCGTCAAACAGTATGCACAACTGGGAGATCAAATTCTGGAAGCTACCCGGGCCTACATCGAAGATGTGCAAACCAGCCGTTTCCCAGCCGTGGAGGAAGATCAGGCATCGAACGGAAAGAAACCCCGGTGAGCACGGAACTGATTCAGACCATCGCAGAAGTTCGCCACCGATTGGAACCCTTTCGCAGTTCCTACCAGGTCATCGGTCTGGTTCCCACTATGGGGGCTCTTCACGCCGGTCACGAGAGCCTCATCCAACAGGCTCGCAAGGAGGCGGACTGCCTGGTTGTGAGCATCTTCGTCAACCCCC
>CBDUTA010000073.1:0-12234 GCA_965369785.1 uncultured bacterium | reverse complement strand
ACCAGGGGGGCTTCTCCGGTGACCACAACTCTTTCTTCGAGCCCACCAATCCCAAGCGTGAAATTCACTACTGCCTCACTACCGATGGTCAGGCTAATGGGCCGGCGAATTTCGGTGGAAAATCCGGTCAATTCCGCTTGCACTTCGTAGGGTCCCACGGGAAGCAGCGCCAGTCGATATCGACCTTCGTCATCACTGATGGCCGTCCGCGACTGATTGGTTTCTAGACTGGTTGCTGTTACCGTCACACCCGGGAGAACAGCTTGCGATTGGTCCTGCACCACTCCCAGGATGCTTCCCGTCGTGCCTTGGGCCAAGGGCCCGGCAACGAGTCCGATCAAAACCAATGCAAAGAGTGAAAATTGGAGAGAAATAGATTGGATCTTTTTCATTTTTGTTGGCTCCCTTTTGAGAAAAGAATCGGGCTCACATAAAAGCTTCGTCTTTCTTCAATCAACGACCCGAGATTGTCAACAACGTTCTGTTGGGTGTATTGGATGTTAGCAATAATCGTGCCTAAAAGCATATCATCCAGGGGAGACTATACTATCCAGAGTTATATCAATAGGTTACAGGAATCGGGAAGAGATCCCTGTGAGGCTGAGAATTCAAAAACATGAACATTTAATCCAAGAAATTGAATTATGGCAGACGGCCTGATTTGGAATATGGGGGAGAGGCCTCAAGGCCGTTCGGCACCTGAGGTGCCTCCCACATTCCGGAAGTGTCCCGTTGGGACTCGAACTTGGGACCTCGGACTTGATCCTGAAACTGCTGTAGGTCTGTACCCGTGTGACTGGGATGTCAAAGGATATCTTCGTTATCTTTCAAGGTGGCCAACTCGTCTTTTCGGTTTTTGAGGCCGAAAGCCAGGCAAGTCAGGCCCAAAGCGATAACCGCCAGGAACAGGTAAGCCGCTCTGTATCCGTCAGCTCCACCTCCTTGCGAGTCTGCGATGGCTGCAACCATCACTCCGCTGACCAGAAGCCCGACTTGGGTGATCACGTTAATCGCTCCCTGTGCCGCCGTCCGATCCTGTTGCGGGGTTTCGTTCAGTACGATGTAGCGCAGCGGGGCCCCAACCAGACTGGAAAGGCCAAGGGCTATGGCAGCTGAAGCGATGTAGAAGTAGACCAGATCCGTACCGAATAGGGCGAAACACCCCATTCCCAGGGTCGCCAGGCAGGCTCCACCCATCAACACTCGCTTCGACCCGAGCTGGTCCAAGAGCCATCCGGCTACGGGTGCAGAGAGCCCCAAAACAACCACCAGGGGCACCAACATGAAGCTGGCCCTGGCGCTGGTCACGCCATAGGCGGCCACAAGAAAGGCAGGGACAAAGACCAGGGATCCCTGGAACAGTCCTGACCCCGCGGAAAAGACACAGACCAGGCCAGTCTGCCGGCTGTTGAACAACCTCACCGGCAGAATGGGATCTGCAGTTGTTCTTTCGATACGCCAAAATATGGGGAGCAAAACTCCAGCTCCCAACAAGAAAAGACCTGCGCCAGTTGAAGTGAGGCTGCTCCAGAGATGAGCGGTATCCAATTGTTCCAATCCATAGGCCAGAGAGACCAAAATCCCGGCCAGCAGGACCATACCCACGAAATCGAAGGACACTCGCTGTTGTCGCTTGCCGGCGGGCAGGTAGCGCAAACTCATGATGATGATGAGGAGGGCAATGGGAAGGTTGATGATAAACAGTAATCGCCAGCTGATCATGAGCAGGAAGGCCCCCAGGATGGGGCCAATCAGGAAGGCCAATCCAAACACAGCGCCCAGAAGGCCCAGCGTCCTTCCCCGTTTATGAGCAGGAAACGTCTCGCCGATAATCGTCACGGCCACGGGGAAGATACCCCCGGAACCGAAGCCCTGTACCGATCGGCCGATCAACAAGACAGCGAAGTTGGGACAAAAGGTCACCAATAATGACCCCAGGGCAAATATCGTTACAGCCAATACGTAGATAGGGCGACGACCCCGAAGATCGGACAGTTTGGCCATCAGGGGCGTACCGATCAGGTTGAACAGGACATAGATGGCTATCGTCCAACCCAAAGTGCGATCGTTTAGCCCAAACTCTGTTTGAATGGAAGGGAGTGCGGGTCCGATGATGGCAATATCGAGAGCACCCATGAGTACTCCGATAAACAGAACGAGTAAGACCCGATTGCGTGTGTGATCTTCCATGATGTTTATTTTAAGAAAAAGGGAGAAAGATTAGGAGCGGAATTCGGGAATTCTTGGGACAGTCCCAGGGGGGACAGTCCCCGAATTCCCGCCTAATCTCTCTCGTCTTTGGAACATAAAAAAAGGGGGCAGCCGGTAGGCTGCCCCCTTTTTTCTCAGAATACTGACGGTAGCGCCAATCTTAGAACACGATCTTCAGCGCGAACTGGATTTGCCGCGAGGTGGTCGTGGTACTAAAGATTGCACCGGCAGCTGGATCGAGATTCCCACGCCCGTCAATAACATTCATTATGGGAATGCCAAAGTTGGCACGGTTGAATGCGTTGAAAACCTCAGTCTTGAACTGGAGGTCTACCCCTTCGCTCAGGGCGAAGTTCTTGGTCAGTCCGAAATCGAAAGTGGCGATTCCCGGAGTAATGACTGTGTTTCTTCCCACATTGCCAAAGAACCCTTCTGGGCCGCGTTCGAATGCATTCACATCAAAATATGCATTGGGATCACGACCATCGCCCAAGACCGGATTGTTGCTGAATCCTGACACCATCTCCGGTCTCTGGGAGACTGTGGTTTGTTGCTGATGGGCCCGATCTTCGTCACTACTAATAGAGCTTGCAGGACCCGTCGCTAACGTGACAATCCCGTTGAACTGCCAGCCATTCACAAGGTGCCGGGCAGCACCCTGAGCATTGAAAGGAAGTTCATAAGTGAAACTCGAGGCGAAGGTCTGGGCAATGTGGTTCGAACTCAACCCTCTCATGGTCCCCTTATCGAATGGATCGATGACCTGCCAGGAACTGTTCGCTTCATTACCTTCGTTACTATCGGAGTGTCCTACGTTTGACCCGTCGTCGATGGCCCTGGAAAAACTGTAGGAAAACTGGAAGGCAAGACTCGAGGCGAAGCGCCGGGCTAAAGAGAATCTAAGCGAATTATAGTTCGAGTTGCCATCCCAGAGTTGTGTGCGAATGTTAGCGAAATTGGGGTTCATTAACGGTAAGGAGCCACTTCCACCCGCCGAAACCGGCCTATTAGCGCCAACTTCAAAGACACAAGAACCATTCACGTAGGTTTGGCAGAACGGAAAATAGGTTCGACCGTTGAACTCCGGACCCGGCCCATTAGGAAATAGGCTGGCGTCATACGGGATAGAGGTCGCTGTATTATGGTCGTTCATCATACGCGGGAGTTTTCGTCCCAAAGAGCCCTGATATCCAAGGGTAACGACGGTACTGGGCATGATCTCCTGCTGGAGGGTCAAGGTATATTGCATGATGTAGGGCTGTTTCGGATCGCCCATGTTTACCGTACGTGGCGGTTGATTGGCAGTTTCCGCAAAAATCTGATCTCGTTTGTTGAGACCAATGGCGGGGAAGTGGGGAGGTGAACAAGCCGGCGGACAGCGTGAGGGCTCGAATCCGGGGCTTTGAGTCCGTTGGTCGTTAAAAGGCGACTGTTCACTCCCGTTTGAATACAGATAGGCGGTCAGCTGATCGTGAAACAGGCCAAATCCCCCTCGAAGCGATGTCTTGGAGTTTCCAAAAACATCCCAGGCAAAGCCAATTCGGGGAGAGAAGTTCTTCAAGGAGGGATTGTTAAAATAGGGATTGCCCAGGTGCTGCTCAGAATCCGTCACATTGACGAGATTGGCAAGGCGCCCTTCAATTTCAGGACGTCCAACAGATTCCCCGGTGCCGACTTCGGTGGGGGAGGTGATGAACTCGTAGCGCAATCCCAGATTTAAAGTGATCCGCGGTGAAAACTTCCAGTCGTCTTGAAGGTAGAAGCCAAACAGGTTTTGCCGAATCCCTATGGTCGCAATATCGGTGGCTGCGAATTGTAAACTAACCGGGGTTCCACGTATAAACTGGGCAGCGCTAGGAATGATGTAGAGCCCGTTGACAACGGTCGTCGACTTGCCATTGTGTTGGATGCGGGTATAGGTAGCACCCATTTTCAGGAAATGACTCCCTTTGGTCCAGTTGAGGTCATCGGAGTAAGAGAAATGGTTGGGAACTGTCGTGAGCCCCAGGAAGCTTCCCCAGTGCAAGGCTCCCAAGATTTGGGGAATGGTAGGCCCGGCTGGAGGCGTCTGAACACTGAGCCGCAGGCCGGGATTGACAGGAGCGCCGTCAAAGGGGCTTTCTACTGGGATCTGAAGGGTCTTGGAGCGGGTGAATCCAAGCCGAACCTCATTGATCACATTGGGAGAGAAGACATGCTTTTCCGAGAGAGTCAGGTACTGGTAACGGTAAATGTTATTTAAATCCGCCTGGTTCGACCAAAAAAAAGTTCTCTCTGACTGATCCAGCGTGTAACGAGCAAAAAAGGAATCGGCATCAGAAAACTCATGATCCAGGCGGATGGTTATGGCCTCTCCATCGGTAGGATAGTTCTCCGCGTTAAAATACTCAGCTTGCCCGCCTCCCAGGTCTCTGCCGTTTTGGCGGGGCATCATGGCAATGATTTCTGCCATGTCAGGAGAAGGGGGCCCAAACACTTGCCCGGCACGGGCCGCGTCGCTCAGCACCAAAATACCGTCGGGTCCGGGGTTGAGCATTTGCCTCACTCTAATGGCTTCGAGGCTGCCAAAGATAAAGGTCTTATCCTTCACAACGGGACCACCCAGGGAAAAGCCGAACTGGTTGCGTATGAAGTTTGGAACATCGCTCCGTGTAAGCGGGTCCTGTGGATCGCGATCAAAGAAATTACGAGCATCCAGGGCAGCGTTGCGGTGAAAGTCATAGACGGATCCATGCAGATCGTTGGTGCCCGACTTGGTGATGGCGGTGATGACTCCGCCCGTAAACTGGCCGTACTCAGCGCTGAAGGCACCGGTGATGACCTTGAATTCTTTGATTGTTTCTATGCCGGCCACTGTGCCGGCGGCACCTGCGGGGACGTTTCCCCTAGCGCCCCGAATATCGGTTCCATCCAAAAGAAAAGCGTTTTGATGAATCCGAGCCCCTGCCATGGAAATGAATACTCCATCGTTCCCACCCTGGACTCTATTGTTTTTTGTGTTCTGGACCACTCCCTCCTGAAGGAGCGCCAGTTGAATGATATCCCGCCCATTGAGGGGCAAGTCCCGAATTTGTCGATCGTCTACCAGTCCTGCCGTCACGGCACTGGTGGTCTCAACCAGGGCGGCTTCCCCGGTGACCACGACTCTCTCGGAGATTTGACCGATGCTCAGGCTGAAGTTCACAACCGCCTGGCTGTCCAGAGTGAGGACAATGGGACGGCGAACGCCGGTGCTGAAGCCACTCAGTTCGGCCTGCACTTCATAGGTTCCTGAGGGAAGTTGCAGCACCCGGTACCGACCTTCATCATCGCTGATGACAGTCCGTGACTGATTGGTTCCCAGGTTGGTTGCGGTGACGCTAACACCCGGGAGCACAGCGTCGGTTTCGTCCTGTACGGTCCCCAGGATGGTCCCCGTCTGGGCCAGAGCGAATGTCCCAAGGCCCTGGGCCAAGGTGAGAATCAAAACAGTTCGAAAAAAAGTAGACATGTCCTCTCCCTCATTTCTGCGCCAAAAGCTTAGTAAACCCATTGGCGCATGCAGTAAAAATTTCCTTGAACTGGATCGACCACTTCCCAAAGGTCCCCGAAATACTCTTTCGGGTAGATCCGATAATTTCTAGGGCAAAGATATAGCAATACCTATGCCAATGTAAAGGAAATCGTGAACTTCAAAGGATCTCTTTTATTGGCTAGGAGTTAAGGGAATGGTCGATGAATCTGGGTCTGTCAAGAATTCAAAAAATTGGACATTGTTGTCCAATTTGTCCAAAAAATTGAATCGTGACCGCAGACAACCGCTGACGGACTGACAGCCGTCAGCGGAAATTCAAAATTCAAAACTCAAAATCCGAAACAAACTCCAAATTCTAAATTTCAAGTTCAAAACCTCTGAGAGTGTGGGTTCACGGACTGTTTTATACGGGAGTTTGGGGACAGGCCCAGAATTGTGGCGTAAACCCTTGTATCCAAAGGAAAAGTTTTGGGGCTGGCACCGAACTTCCCTGACCACCTGACCGCACGAAAGCACGAATGCACAGCGTTACGGAGTCACGCCCAGCACGAACGCACGACAGCACGAACGCGCGCGGAGCGCGCTCCGCCCGCTACACGGCTACTCTCTCGACTCGACTTCCGATGGATGTGAACACTTCATAGGGAGAGGTGTCCAGAGCCTTGGCCCATGCGCTAGCCGAAAGAGGAGAATCGGTCTCATCTTCCAGCAACAGAACCTCTTCACCGACTGTAGGGTCGGGGATGTCGGTCAAATCAACGCTGATCAGATCCATACTGATCTGACCCAGCACGGGGACAAGCTCTCCCCGAATTTTCACCTGACTTCGGTTGGAAAGGAGGCGGTTGTAACCGTCCGCGTATCCAACCGGCAGAACACCGATGAGACTGTCCCGCTGGGTGACGAATTTTCCATAGTACCCAATGGGTTCTCCCTTGGGGACTTGCCGGATGGTCAGCGTGCGAGTCTTCCATTGAAGTATGGGTCGCACAAAGTCCAGGGCCGGGCCGGCGGAGATACCGTAAAGCATCAGGCCGAGGCGAACCGCGTCCAGTTGAGCTTCTGGAAACTGAAGACCTGCGCTGTTGCTGATATGCCGAGGGTAGGGCAGGTCCGAAGTGGCCTCCTGAAAGCGCTTCAATTGGAGTCGGGTGAAATCCGGGTCCTGATCGGAGCTGGAGAAATGCGAGAACAAACCGGTAATTTGGGCGGTCAACCCCGGCACCAGGGCCTTGGCCTCCTGCCAGGGTACGCCCAATCGCGTCATCCCGGTATCGATTTTGATCTCCACCTTGACATCGTCGGGGGGAGTTCGGTCATCAAACAGTGCGGCCGTCAGATCATGCTCGCGAAAGGTCTGTTCCTCTCCTTTCAGGCAGCCGTGCAGCACCAGGATTTTTCCATCTGGAACATACTTTCTGAGCTCGATCCCCTCTTCGAGCGTAGCCACTGTGAAATCATGAATTCCACAATCCGTCAGGGTCTTGGAAACGTGTTGGATCCCGTGGCCGTAGGCATTGGCCTTGACCACCGCAATGATGCGGGTCGAAGGGGAAAGATGGTTTTGGATGGCCGCAACGTTCTCCTGCAGTCGGGACCGGGATACCTCAACCCAAGAACCCTTCATTTGAGTTCGCTGGCCAGATTTTCAAACTTGGTCCACTGATCAATAAAGGCCAGCTTGACGACCCCGGTGGGCCCGTTGCGTTGCTTTCCGATGATGAGTTGGACGATCCCTTCATCCTCGAAATTCTCATCCTTGTTGTATAAGTCCTCTCGGTAGAGGAAGAGGACCACGTCCGCATCCTGCTCGATCGATCCTGATTCGCGCAGGTCGGAGAGCTGAGGACGGTGATCGCCCCTTCTTTGCTCCGGAGCACGGCTGAGCTGAGAGCAGGCGATCAGGGGAATGTCGAGTTCCTTGGCCAGACCCTTAAGCGATCGACTGATGTTGGAGATCTCCTGCTGGCGGTTTTCGAAACGCACTCGGCTGCTGGCTGAGTTCCCCGACATGAGCTGTAGATAATCGACAATCAGTAAGTCCAATCCGTGTTCCGCCTTCAAGCGGCGGGCCTTGGAGCGCATTTCCATAATCGATATTCCAGGAGTATCGTCAATAAAAACGGGCGCTCGGGCCAACTTACTCATGGTCTTGGCCAGGCGCTTCCAGTCTTCCTTGGACAGGTAGCCACTGCGCACCTTGTGACTGTCGACTCGAGCTTCCGAACACAACATCCGGGTGACCAGTTGCTGGGCCGACATTTCCAGGCTGAAGATACCCACTACTTTTTCCTTTTCCATGGCCGCAGTCTGGGCAATATTCAGAACAAAGCTCGTTTTTCCCAGGCCAGGACGAGCTGCCACAATGGTGAGCTCGGCGGCCATCAACCCGGAGGTGAGACTGTCCAACTGGTGGAAACCCGTAGAGATGCCTGAGATGAGCTCTTTTCGCTGGTAGAGTGACTCGATGTTCGCGTAGCTGTCGGTGAGCAAATCCTGGAGTTGGACGAATCCGCTCTGAACTTTGTCCTGGCTGATCTCAAAAATTGATTTCTCTGCTCGTTCCAGCAGCTCCAGAGGATCTTCCTCATTCGAGAACCCTCGAACCAGAATTTCATTGGCAGAATGGATCAATTTCCGGAGAAGGGCCTTTTCTTTGACGATGCGGGCATAGTGCATCACGCTGGAGACTCTGGGAACGCCGTCCAACAGGGAGGCGATATAAGCGACTCCGCCCATGACTTCCAATTCGTTTCGTTTCTGCAGCTCCTCTCTCAGCGTCAAGGAATCGATGGCTCGAGCACCAGAAGAGAGGTGCTCCATGGTGGAAAAGATGTTTCGATGGTTTTCCAGGTAGAAATCCCCTATCGTCAATACCTGCGAGGTTTGGTCAAAGAGGGCATTATCCAGCAGGATGGCGCCCAGGACCGCGCGCTCCGCCTCCAGGCTGTGAGGTAGGCTTTTCTCGACCGTTACATTAGTCTGCATAGATGACGTAGGCAAGAATACAGCAAAAGTCCTTCGGGGAAAACGAGGGATGACAGAATAAACAGGATGACCCAGAGGTGGGGATTTACGAGGATTTTCAGAGCCGTGGGCTTTAGCCCACGGGCCCAGCTAGAGGTGGCTGCGGCTCTGACGGAGTAACCAGCCGGAGTTTGGGGTGAGTGGGGTTTGGCTCAGGAAATCTTTCCAGCTTCCGAAAATGGCGGTTTTGTCGATCTAGACTGAGCGATCCACTCGGGTTACTTCTTTTCTTCCTGCTCTTCTGTTTCTTTTTCCGATGTCTCGTCTGATGGCTGTTCTTCTGCTTCTACTTCTACTTCTGCTTCTACTTCCGCCTCCGCTTCGACTGCCACTGCTTCTGTTGGCTCTTCCTCTCCTTGCTGGCTCTCGGCTTCTTCTTCAGCCGGCAGGTCTTCCGGTTGTGGAGAAATGACGCTCTCTGGTGCCATCGATTGGTTCACTTCCTGGAGTCTCGCTTCCAATTCGGCCACGATCGCATCGCTTTCTTCGTCCTTCTTCTTGATCTTGTTCACCGGCTCGTCACCTTCCGCCAGGATGGAAAGCAGAAGTTCGGCCGTCACCTCGCTGTGAGGCCGGACCTCGATTCTGTAATTGCCAATGCTTTTGATGGGTTGGTTGAGAATAATCTTTCGACGATCCATCTGTATGCCGGTGGTTTTGAGAAGGTCGGCGATATCCTTGGAAGTTACGGACCCGAAGAGCGTCCCGGTGTCGCCTGATTTGCGACTGAGCATCAGATGCAATTGGTTGAGCTCCTGGGTGAGCAGTTCGGCGTCCTCCTGGTACTTGGCTTCTTTTTTAGCCATGGCCAGTCGTTGCTGCTCAATCATTTTTTTGTTTCCGGGTGTGGCAGGAATAGCTAAATTCTTTGGAAGTAGATAATTTCGACCATAGCCATCGGCCACTGTTACGACCGTTCCTCTTTTACCCAGTTCAAATACGTCGTCGATCAGAATGACTTCCATAACGCTTCTTCCTCTCACTTCTCGAACCGTTGAAGGGTAGCCGGGCTGGATGACGAGGGTCCAAGTCAGAAACTGAATTCCGTGAACAATCAGCCAGCGAATCAGTCGGGGGTATAGGGGAGCAAGGCTAGCTGTCGTGCCCGCTTGATAGCCCTGGACAGCTTTCTCTGGTGTGTGCTGCACACTCCGGAAATCCGGCTGGGAGTGATCTTGGAACCTTCAGGCACAAACGAACTCAGGATCTTCACATCTTTGTAGTCGATGTAATCGACCTTGTCCGAGCAGAATTTACAGTACCTTTTTTGCTTCCTCACTTCTCGTTTCCCCTAGTCCTCCGTTGCTACCGCGACGGTTTTCTCGCTTTTGATACCCTTGGCTGGACCAGTTCGTTCCTTTTTCTTTTGTCGGCGAGCTTTGAATTTTTCAGCCCGTTTGAGATCCAGATCGACCCGTACGGTCAGGAAGCGGATCACCGAATCACTCACCTTGAATCTTCTCTCTAACTCGCCCACCGCTTCAGCACTAGGTTCTTCCAGCGTAAAAATGATGTAGATGCCTTCAGTGTGCCTCTTGATCGGGTAGGCCAGCTTTCTCTTCCCCCACTGCTCGATCTCGGCAATTTGAGCTCCCTTTTCCTCCGCTGCCTTTTTGAAGGTTTCAGTAGACTGTTCTACTTCATCCTCCGTCAGCGTCGGAGCCAGAACAATCGCGACCTCGTATCTTCTCATCCTAAAGGATTCCTCGTAAGAAGCTGACCCTTGAGCAGCTGACAAACGTCGTGTTGAGGCTGCTGAGTTCGAAAAAAATGCATTCTAGCACACTCCGCTTCATCTCCACGAATCTTTCGGAGGGTTTGGGGACTGTCCTAAGAATTCTCTCAGAATTCGGGGACTGTCCCCAAACCCTCCCAGGTCACTCATCGAAGCAGGGGAGCGATGACCAGAGAGACGATGGACATCAGCTTGATCAAGATATTCATTGCAGGGCCACTCGTGTCTTTAAAGGGGTCACCGACGGTATCCCCCACAACCGCAGCCTTATGCGCATCAGAGCCTTTACCGCCGAGAAAACCCGCTTCGATTAATTTCTTGGCATTATCCCAGGCCCCTCCGGCGTTGGCCATAAACAATGCCAGCAAGACCCCGGTAAGTGTCGCACCGGCCAGCATACCTCCGAGAGCAGCAGCGCCCAGGGTGGTCCCTAGGATCACCGGGGAGGCTACAGCGACCAGACCCGGCAGTATCATTTCTCGGAGAGCGGCTCGCGTGGAGATGTCCACGCAACGGGCGGTGTCGGGTCGAGCCGTACCTTCCAGTAATCCCGGTATCTCCCGGAACTGGCGGCGGACTTCCTCAACCATTTTGAAGGCAGCTCTTCCCACTGCTGACATGGTTAGATCAGCGATAAAGAAAGGCAGGATGCCTCCTATAAAGAAGCCGACCACGACTGTAGGATCGAGCAAGTTCAGAGTGGAGATCCCCACCGCCTTTGTATAGGCGGAGAAAAGTGCAAGAGCGGTCAGAGCTGCAGAGCCAATGGCAAAGCCCTTCCCCATGGCAGCTGTGGTATTTCCAAGAGAGTCCAAGCTGTCGGTGATGCTTCGTGTTTCAGGGCCCAGGCCTCTCATTTCCGAGATTCCTCCGGCGTTGTCAGCAATGGGGCCATAGGCATCTACCGACATGGTGATTCCGACGGTCGCCAGCATTCCCACCGCGGCGATGCCGATGCCGTATAAGCCGGCGTAGTTATAGGAAATGAGAATGGTACTGCAGAGAGTGAAAACCGGCAGGACCGTAGACTGCATTCCAACCGCCAACCCGGCAATGATGTTGGTTGCTACTCCCGTCCTGGAAGACTCAGCAATATGTCTGATCGGTTTTCCGGAGGTGTACCATTCGGTCAATAGACCGATCACAATGCCGGCAAAGACACCTGACAGGATGGCGTAAAAAATGCCGATCTCAAGTTCCATCGCATTGATGACAACAAAAGTCCCAACCATCAATAGGATGGCACTAATATAGGTGGAGTAGCGTAGGGCTGCTGCGGGACCCAGAGTTCTCAGGAGCTTCATGGAAGCAATGCCGATCAAAGAGGCAATCAAACCGATGACGATCACGGTCAGTGGGAGAGTCATGTACAGATGCCGACTGTCCGACGTGATTTCCAGGACCTTCGATGTGCCGGTAGCGGCGATGGCGATGGTTGCAACGACTGAACCCACATAACTTTCGAAGATGTCGGCCCCCATCCCGGCTGTATCTCCCACGCAATCCCCCACGTTGTCAGCAATAGTAGCCGGATTTCTAGGGTCATCCTCTGGAATACCGGCCTCGACTTTTCCCACCAGGTCGGCGCCCATGTCGGCAGACTTTGTAAAGATACCACCACCCACTCTGGCAAAGAGTGCAATGGAGCTTGCCCCCATCGCGAAACCGCTGATGGTAGCCACATCAATGACACCGTAATGGTAGAGCAGATAAGTGCTGCTGACTCCAATGAGACCTAGACTGGCAA
>CBDUTA010000072.1:0-12266 GCA_965369785.1 uncultured bacterium | reverse complement strand
CGCTCCGACCACGTGACCGGCAGACCGCTGACCTCGGTCAGCGGTCTGCCGGAAATTCAAAATTCAAAATTCCAAATCCCAAACAAATTCAAAATTCAAAAGTTCCAAACCTGACCTGGAGCTTGAAAGCTGGAACGCGCGCAGCGCGCTCCGACAGCACGAACGCACAACGTCACGGAGTGACGAATGCACGAACGCACGAATACTCTAGCCCGCGCGCAGCGCGGGCTAGAGTATAGGGGCGAAAAGCAGATGAACGAGTGTCGTGATCACCAGGATCAGCAGTGAGGCCACCGCTCCTACTTTAATCATTTCTTTCATGTCCAGAAATCCGGAGGCGAAGGCCGTACCTGCTGATGCCCCGGCCCATGGGAATAAAATTCCTACGGCAGCATTGGGGATAAGTATGGCCATGCTGGCTGGGTTGAAGCCAACCTCCACAGCTGTAGGAATGAAGATACTGCAAAAAAGAGTGGCTGCGGCGGTCCCTGAGAAGAGGTTGGTTCCCACGACTGTTGCCCCAGCAGCGAGGAAAGGTAGCCCAGCCGGTCCGATCCCCAGGCCCCCGATCATCCCATTGGTGAACTCCAGGAAGCCGAATTGGTTGAGGGCGTCGGTCATGGCCACTGCACCTGTACACAATAAGATGATGTTCCAGGGTGCGTGCTCGGCAACGTCCTTCCAGACCAAAGTCCCCTCACCTTTTTGAAGATTGACGGGCAGTAGAAACAGCAGGAACAAAACGGCCGGTGGGACCACCCAGGTGGGTACAGAGCTGCGCAGGTAAAGGGCGGTAGGATGATCTGCTCCCAAAGCTAGGGAAATGATAGAGGGGCCGGTAAACAGCAGCACCATGCACAGGAAGCTTACCAGTACATTGATTTCTCCAATCGTCATCTTTCCCAGCTTCTTGAGTTCACCTTCAACAAATTCCGTGCCTCCTGGAATGGTAGAAATTTCCGGCGGGAAAAAATAACGGAGCAAACCGTAAAAGGTCACCAGCAGAATGATGAAAAGTGGTACTCCCACCTTCATCCACCGAAACCAGCCGATATAGGTGCCGGTGAGACTCTCGGCCAGAGCGACGCCCACGGCATTATGAGGAAGACCTGCTATGGTCGCCACTCCTCCAGCCACCGCTCCATAAAGTGTTCCCAAAGCCAGAAAAGAAGCCAGTCGACTTTTCCTCTCGCCCTCTCGAGCGAGACCCGTGACTCCGCTGATGTATGCAAATAGAGACATTCCTATGGGCATCATCATCCCCACTACCCCAACATCGGCGATGAGCATGGAGATGATGGCGGTCACCAACATATACATGAAGGTCAACCGAGCGGTGCTGTTGGCAACGCCCTTCAGGGTCAGAAATCTGAGGGCCACCCGCTTGGCTAAACCATGCTTTTCAAGCGCATAGCCGAGCATGGTGATTCCGAGGATCCAAAAGAAGAGTCTTTGGCCGTAAAGAGCCGTGGTTGCACGGATCGACATCACTCCCAGGACAGGAAATACCACAATGGGCAGCAGAGACGATATCCCCCAGGGGATCGGTCGCGCCATCCACCAGACAACGGCCCAGACGAAGGTGGCAAAGGCGACCCGGCCATTGTAAGGAAGTCCCTGTAAAGGTAAGAGATAAATCAGAAGAAAGGCTGCAGGTCCCGCTAGGATCTTGGCAAAAAAAACCATGAAAAACGATCACTCAAGTTGATGGGAAGGCTGAAGTAGAGATGGTATGGGACCCGGCCAAACCTGTCAAGAGACCTTTGACTGGCGTCCTAAGTGTCTCGTTCCATGAATGCGATGATGTTTGCTGATGGGGCTTGCGAGCGACACAGAGTTCACCCACAAACGTCACCCTATCTATGGAACGAGGCACTAAACTTGACTCGATGGCTCAGGTACGATTGTATAGATTGCCCAGACTCCAACACTTATAGATAAAGGAGAGTATATCGGTATGCAATTAAATGGAAGCTTCACCGTCAAGGCCGATCGGGTCGAGGCTTATCAGTTTCTGATTGATCCTGAAAGAGTTACCCGCTATATGCCGGATGTAGAAGAGGTGGAGATAGAGGATGAGAATAACTTTACGGTTAAAGCCAAGGTAGGGATTTCCCATATCCGGGGAACGATGGTCATGAAGCTCCGTCTTACTGACAAGGAGGAACCGGTGAGTGCCAAGGTGATCGGGAGCGGATCAGGAATGGCAAGCGTGGTGGACACGATTACCAGCTTTACTCTGGAGGATGCTGGAGAGGGAATGACCACAATCAACTGGTCTGGCGATGTACAGGTGGGAGGGAAACTAGCGGCTTTTGGTGCCGGAGGCCTGATGGAACGTGTGGCCAAAAAGAATCTGGAGAAGTTTGTCAGTGGTATTCAAAGGGGTATCGAGGAGATAGAAAGCTAGACCACAAGAACACTTCACACTGGACGGAATTCGGGTTAGAATTGAGGCAGGCGATCACCCAATAGGTTCACCTTTTTAGAAAGGCCATCGGCGGTATTGGGCAGTGGAGGCTTCTCTGGACCGGGTTAGGGGAGACAACTCATGTATAAGTGCTTATTTAGAACTCTATTACTGGTGAGCTGTGGAATGACTCAGATTCTCGCTCAGGGAGAAGCGACATCGCAGGAGGAGGCGACATCGCAGGAAGAAGCGACATCCCAGGAAGAAAAGACAACTGTGATCCTGGCCTCTCCCCATGTTTTACCCGGAGAGCGGGCCTATTTGACCCTTCTCCTGGCTAATTCTCCCAACGTTTCAGTGGCACAGCTGGATCACTGGGTCGAGTTCCCCAAGAGTAAACTCGAATATGTGAGCTCGCGCCTGGGAATTGCTGCCGATCTGGCTAAAGTGGTTCTCGATGTGGAAGTCCAGGTCAAGCCCGCGTCGGAAACAGCAGCAGAAGAAACCGTACTACTGCACTTGTCGATGAAGAGCAAGCGGGCTATTCCCGATGGACCGCTCGTGGAAGTGAGCTTCAATGTGGCCAACATCCAGCCTCAGACGATCATTTTCACTCATCGGTTGGAAGCTCTCAATACAGAAGGAGAGGGAATCTCAGGCATTGTTTCTTCCGATGGTCAGCTGGAGGTCACGCATCAATTGCCTGACGCACCGCCAGGCATTTTCAGCTGCTTTTTTTATATGCATTAAGTGCCTTGCTTCATCAATGCGGTGACGTTTGTGGCGAGCGCGACGACGACCCCGGAGTCCAGAGACGCCAAGAGTAGCTTCCCCTTCAGACCGGATTCTGCAAAGTCCGGGCTAGAGTCAACGAAAGCGCCTCTCCTTAGTTCTGGCAGCTCGGTTGAATCAGCGCCTGCAGTGTTTTTGTCGGTCCGTACCTAGATGTTATACTGTTAGATTAAGGTGAGTGGATGATGCAGAACAGACTAGGCATGTTTTTGGTCAGTGCCGTTCTCGTTACTGCGCTTCTGGGTGGATGGTTGGGCGAACCACTCAGTGCCAGTGCTCCTCTGGAGAGTGAGACTGACAGGTTGCTCCAGGTGTTTACCGGTGCCCTGGCAGCGATCCGAGAACACTACGTGGAGCCGATTCCCACCGAGGAACTGGTAGAAAGTGCCGTCCGAGGCATGCTGCGGACACTAGACCCTCATAGCTCTTTTTTTACCGTCTCAGACTACAATCGGCTTCAAGAGGAACAGCGAGGAAGATACTACGGCTTAGGGATCACGATACGTGCAGAGTCCCCTGGTAGCGGAAGAGTAGCTGTCGTGGAACCTCCGGCACCTGGAACTCCAGCCTATAAAGTTGGATTAAGAGCGGGTGATGTCATTTCCAAGATCGAGGGTAAGCCCATCGATGACTGGGATCTCAATAAGGATGTGATCCCCAATTTGAAAGGTCCCAAGGGGACACCGGTAAATATCACTGTTGAGCGTCCCGGTGAGTTGGAACCCCTCGAACTAACGGTCATCCGTGACGAAATCTCCCTATATACGATCAAGTACGTTTTTCGCCTTGAAAAGAACATCGGCTACCTCAAAATCAACAAGTTTTCGGAAACAACGGGACGAGAGCTGAACGATGCCTTGGAGCAGCTGGACGAGGAACACCTGTCGGGTCTGATTCTGGATCTGCGTGACAATCCCGGAGGGGCCCTGAACCAGGCTCTTGCCGTTTCCGGTCGATTTCTTCGCAAAGGTCAGGTCATTGTGAATACCAGGGGCAGAAGCTCTCAAGGGCGCGAGTTTCGTGCCCAGACTGGGCGCTCCTTCGAATATCCCATGGTCGTCTTAATCAATCGAAACAGTGCCAGCGCAAGCGAGATCGTTTCAGGAGCTCTACAGGATCATGATCGAGCCCTCATAGTCGGTGAAACAAGCTTTGGCAAAGCCTTGGTGCAGACGATTTATCCCTTGGAAGGGAATAGGGGCTTGGCCTTAACGACCGGACAATACTACACGCCGAGTAACCGGCTGATTCAACGCGACTATTCCAATAGTTTCTATGACTATTTCTTTAGCCGGACCGATACCCGCCAAGGGGAAGGTGAGGTCCATCACACCGACAGTGGCCGAGAGGTGTTCGGAGGCGGAGGAATTACGCCTGACGAGGAAGTGAGCCTTGAAAGCTCCAGCAGGCTCGTCAGGATGATCGAGCGGGAAAGGTTGTTTGTTGAGTTTGTGAATAATTTGATGGATGGAGAAATCCGATCAGGTCTTCCATTCAAGCCTGAGGTGACACCCGAAAATCGAGAGGAACTCATTCAGAAGTTGGCCATAACCGATGAAGTCCTGGGGCTTTTCAAGACATTCCTGCAGGGCAAGGAGATGGATGTCACGGACCAGAGTTTTGAAGAGAGCCGTCAAGTGATTGAAAATAAACTCCAACAGGGACTGTTCCTGAACTTGTTTGGAGAGGTAGAGCGCTTTAAGGTTGCTCTCGAGGTCGATCCGCAGGTGTTGAGGGCAATCGAACTCCTCCCCGAGGCCACCGCCCTGACCCATAATAATATAGCAAAGCAGTAGGCACTTAGCGTTCCGTTTCGCAAGGTGGGGTATTTTGTATCAGTACAGGCGAAGATTAATACAAGCTGTGGGCTATTGTGGGCTGTTGCTGGTTGCAGCTTGTAGCTCTGGCCGCAATGTCTCGACGCAAACGGTAGCCGGCAAGTCTGACCCGGTGCCTCCATCGGTCGTTCAGGTGCCCCCTCCGGAACCCCTGCCCAGTGAGTCTCCCCTGGAGACGATTGTTGAACAGGAAGATCCCGTCGAACTGTTGATGGAACAGGCCTGGGACCTGTTTAAGAAAGGGCAAACACTTTTCGAGGAGGGAGAGGTTCAAGCGGCTCGCAGTTACTTTCAGCAGGCATTGGATACCCTCAAGCATTCGGGATTCGAATTCTTCCTCAATCCTCATATGGAAAGCGCCTACTACGATTTATTAGGAGATATCCAGGAGTTGGAACTTCAGGCTTTGGTGAATCCTGCGGAGATACAGCCTCTGAGTTTGGTGTCTCCTCACTTCGAAGAGATTGACGACCTGAATCTTTTTGCCATTCAGGTCGATCCTCACTTGAAGGAGTTGGCTGGCCAGGACCTTCTGAACACTCGGTTCGATATTCCGGTGGTTCTCAATGATGATGTCCTCAGATTGCTGAATTTTTATCAGAATCGTGGCCGTGAGATTATGGAAGAGGGATTGAAGCGCTCGGGGATGTACGTGCCTCTTTTCCGAGAGATTTTTCGAGAAGAGGGAGTGCCACTCGATTTGGTCTATATGGCTCATGTGGAAAGCCACTTTAAACCCAATGCCTACTCCCGAGCGAAAGCCAGAGGGCTCTGGCAGTTCATGTTGGGAACCGGAAAAATGTACGGTCTCAGACAGGATTGGTGGATCGACGAACGCTCCGATATCGTCAAGTCCACTCATGCAGCTGCCCAACACCTCAGGGATTTGTATGAGCGCTTTGAGAACTGGGATTTGGCGATGGCAGCCTACAATGTCGGTTCCCGCCGAATCGACAGGGTCCGCAGGCGCTATGGGAAACTCGATTACTGGACCATGGTCAAAAGGAGAATGCTGCCTCGTGAAACGAGGAGTTTCGTGCCCTCAATTTTGGCCGCACTGATCATATTTCGAAATCCTGAGAGGTACGGTTTTTGGGTCGAACCAGACCCTCCGCTGCAGTTTGAAACCATCGATCTAAAGGAGCAGGTTGATCTGCGGGTTGTAGCTGATGAGATCGATGTTCGGGTGGCTGACCTGTTCGCACTGAACCCCGAGTTGAGGCGGGGTATTACCCCGTTTCATGATGAAGACTACAAGCTCAAAGTGCCCCTGGGTAAGGCTGATCTTCTCAAGGAGCGTCTGGCCGTACTTCCCAAGGACCGGAGAGTTCAAGTCCGACATCACAAAGTGAAACGTGGGGAAACCCTGGGCCTGATCGCGCAGAGATACCGCTCTTCGGTTACGGCGATTGCGCAGGTGAATCGAATCCGAAATGTTCACCGGTTGCGGGAAGGTCAGGATCTGCTCATCCCCTTGGCGGGTGGCTATTCGGCAGCCTCAGCAGCCAGGTCGGTGAAACCCACTTCCCCACAATTACCCGCTACTCACATTGTGAGACGAGGAGACTCACTCTCCAGAATCGCCGGAAGCTACCGAGTAACCATCAGAGATCTACTGCTCTGGAACAATTTGAAGGTGAACCAATTGATCTATCCAGGGCAGAGAATTCGCATCCTCGATAAAAGTAAGTCGGTTGCTGGGAACCCCCAGAAAACCGGCGCAGACCGGTGAGATTCTGCAGTTTTTCCCTCGAGAGCAAGAATCGTTTTGGATTTGAAATCCAAGAGGGAAGGATTGTGGACCTACTCGAGGCTGGAGGCGAGCTGGCCGCCCGAGGAGAGCTTGCCACCTCGGAAGAAGAGCTCCTGGATACCTGGGATCTCAAGTCCTGGCTTTCACGGGGAGCCGAGTCCGTTGAGGTTGCCCGGAGAATAGGCGAGCTGCTCGAGGAGGACTCAGAGGCGATCTACCCAAGAGAAGATGTCCGGCTTTTACCCCCGATACCCAATCCCGAGAAAATCATCTGCATAGGATTGAATTACAGGGACCATGCCGAGGAGCAAAATCTGTCCCTTCCCCAAAATCCCCTCATATTTGCCAAGTTTTCCAGCAGCCTCATCGGTTACGACGATGAGATTAAACTCCCCGCAATCAGCCAGAAAGTAGACCCGGAAGCGGAACTGTGTGTCGTGATGCTGGACAGTGGTAAAGAACTGTCGCCACAGAGAGCACGCGAGGCCATTGCCGGTTACACCATCGGGAATGACGTCAGCGCCAGAGATCTGCAATTTTCCGATAGACAATGGGTTCGAGGGAAGTCCTGCGACACCTTTGCCCCCTGCGGTCCTTTTCTGGTCACCGAAGATGAAATCGGGGACCCTCATCAGCTGAACATTGACCTTACTGTGAACGGGAGGGTGCAACAGTCCTCAAATACCCAACACCTGATCTTTGATTGCTACACGTTGGTTTCCTATATTTCACAGAGCATCACATTGAAAACGGGTGATCTCATCTTTACGGGGACACCGGGGGGAGTGGGTGTGTTTCGTAAACCACCGGTCTTCCTCAAAAAGGGAGATGTCGTGGAAGTGTCGATCGAAAAGATTGGAACTTTAAGAAATTCAGTAAGTTAAATTCCAAATTTCAACTCTCAAATTCCAACTCTGAAACCTTCGGAGTTTGTTTAGGATTTAGTGCTTGGGATTTGTTTGGAATTTATGATTTATGATTTAGGATTTCAGCCGGTTTACCGGCTGTTGAATCACGAACAAAGGCATGGAAATCCTTTGTCTTTTGAAAGCCGAGGCGGTGATAAATTCGGCAAGCTCCTTCATTAGCCTCGGACACTGACAAGGTGATGCGCTCCAGCCCGGACTCGTAGGCATTTTTGAAATAGGTCCGTAAAAGATAGGATCCGATTCCCTTTCCCTGACAATCACTTCTTACTGAAATCTGGGGTATCATGCCGGTCTCCGAACTAATCTTTGAAGTGAGTAAAGCCCCGCAGACCTGTTCGTTGGAATCCAAAACAACAGAACTGGTCTGTGGGCTAAAAGTACCACACCCGGGATGTTTGATCAGGTTATTCAGAAATCGAATACACCCCTCGCGGGACTGGTAGTCGTGGCACAGTTTGTAATCGGTGGACCCTCGGTAGCTGTCGCAGATGACATCGGCTACCGGGAAAAAGTACCTGTTTGCCCACCTGGAGACTCTAAAGTTCGGTTGGAGCCTTAACTCCTTTCCTTCCTGCGGCTGATCCAGAGAAAAGGAGAGGAAGTGCCTCTTTATAGCGGTAAAGTCATGTTTCTCAAACAGAGGGACCAAGTCGCAGTTGAATTCAAAGATCTGGCCTTCGATTCTCCGGATCTTATGCCCGTTGCTCAAGGAATGAAGAATCTGGTTGAGAAGCTCGGCATATGCTGCTGTAGTGGCGCACTCGGATCTGATGTATAGATTCCCGATGTAGGCGACCGGCTCATTGATCACGTAGTAGGAATAGCCCAAAAGAGTGCCTGACTCTGTCTTGATGGCCCATCCGGGCAGAACTCGAGAGGAAATATATTGCTTGATCACGGACACGGCCGGTTGATAGTCCCAGAAAAGCTCATTCTTCCAACACTGGATCTCCTGCTTGAAAACGCTATCGAGATCCTGAGAGTTTACTTGGGAAAGGGCCACGATGTTCATTGCTTCATTGTACACAACCGCTGACTGAGGGCAGCGGAAATTCTAAACTCCAAACTCCAAATCACAAACCAATTCGGTTTAAAATAGTCCTTGAAATGCCACTCAGAGGTTTTGAAATTGTAATTTAGGATTTGGAATTTGTTTAGGATTTGGGATTTGGGATTAAGGGTTTTAGCCGGTCTGCCAGCTGTCAGTCTGGGGTGCTATCTTGCTGACGAGCCATGAAATTCATCAAATCTTTGCAAGAGAGCGAGTCCGTTACTTCCTACGGTCAAATTCGTAAAAAGCAGGTTCGCTTGAAGAAAAACGGAGAACCTTATTTGCGCTTGGTGCTCGGGGACAGTACTGGCCGAATAGAGGGCAAAATTTGGGAGAATATCGAGGAATTTGAAAAAGAGATTGAAGAAGGAGATTTCGTCAAATACCGGGGCGTGGTTCAGACCTACAATGACCGTAAGCAGCTGATTGTAAAGAGAATTCGAAAGGCGCTCCCGGAGGATTCCAGCAATGGCTTTGACGTGAAGGATCTGATTCCCTCTACAGAATATGACATTGACGAAATGTGGCAGAAACTTCGCTCCCTGGTCCTGGAGCAAACCTCACGGCCCTGTATTGTGACACTTTTGAACAATATCCTGGAGGCAAATGAGGAGCAGGTTAAGAGTTTTCCAGCCGCTATTGAGATCCATCACAGCTACTGGGGTGGCTTTCTGGAACATGTTCTGTCTGTTTTGGAAAGTGCCCTGTTTTTTGCCGACAAATATCCGGGCTTAGACAAGGATCTGTTAATAGCAGGTGCCATTTTGCACGATATTGGGAAGTTGGAAGAGTTGAGCGGTGCCAGCAATCCTTCTTTCACAACCCAAGGTTACCTGATTGGCCACGTGGTGCTGGGGCGCGACCTGTTGCGCCAAGAGGCAGATCGGATTTCCGGATTCCCCCCCAGGTTGCTTATGCTGCTCGAGCATCTGATTTTGAGCCATCAAGGGAAACTGGAGTGGGGTTCTCCTCGACGGCCTAAGATGCCGGAGGCTCTCGTCCTTCACTATATCGATGATCTGGATGCGAAGATGAATAGACTCTATCAGATCGTCAATGAGGATCCGGGAGATTCGGACTTCACCGCATACGACCGTTATCTGGAGAGAGTCCTGTTCAAAGGCGATTATGACGAGCCTAGCCTGGACTATGCATAGTCCGGGCCAGTTGCCTCGAGTTCCCTATTAGCCCTATAATTCGGGGCGGGATGAATGTAAAGATTCAACACCGCCATGTGAAGGTCACGGAGGCTCTGAAACGCCTTATTGATCGGCACGCTAATAAAGTGGAGAAGATCTTACCTACATTTGCTTCTCGCGACCTGGATCTTCACATCAGCCTGGAAGAACTCCCACGAGGAAAGCAATTTCATGCCGTTCTGGTGCTGACCATACCCCAGACACAAATCCGTGTGGAGAGGATGGAAAACAATCCTGCAACCAGTGTGCTGAGGGCGTTTGACGAGCTGCTGCGAAGGATTAAGAAATTCAAGAGCCAGCTTAATCGAGAGAGTCTTTGGAAGAGGGAGCCCGTTTCCGCGAGTACGGAGTCTCGAACCTACGAGACACGAATACTCGAAAATGCGATCAATCAAAATCTCGACAAGATAGAGAACTACATCCGCCGTGAGCTGCTCCATCGTGCTTTGATTGAGGACATTCCGATTGGGCTTCTGCAGGCTCGGGCCCTGGTGGATGAGGTGTTTCTGGAGGTGAACTCCAGGGTCATGGATCGACCGGAAGCGCTTCCCCTGGATCGATGGATGTTTCAAATTGCCCGCAGGCAATTGAACAGTCGATTTCTGGAGCTTCGGGAAACCCGTGAGAACGTACACGTCGAGGAAAGAGCAGACATTGCTTCGCGATGGGATGACGAGGAACTGACTTTCTATCAACCCGATGAAGTGCTGAGCCTTGAAGATCTCATACGCGATGAGCACTCGGTGGATCCCGAGCAACTCCTGGCCCAGGAAGAGGCCAAGGACGAGCTCCAGAAAGCCATTGCCGCTCTTCCCAATGAGGTTCGCGAGCCCTTTGTTCTTTTTGCTCTTGAAGGGCTAAATTCCGATGAAGTGGCAATGATTATGGACAAGAGCTCCAGGGACATCCTACGAAATGTGGAAAAGGCACGCATGGAGTTACGGAAGCGCTTGGGTTCGTAAAGCTGGAGAGAAGAATACAGTGAAATTGACTAAGAGAATGGCCAACATTTCCCCCTCACCCACCATGGCAGTGATGCAGGCAGCTCAGCAACTGAAGAGTCAGGGTATCGATGTTGTGGATCTGGGAGTGGGTGAGCCGGATTTCCCAACGCCGCAGTCGATTAAACAGGCGGGCATCGATGCTATTGAAAGTGATTTCACGAAATACACGGCCGCTGCGGGCATTTCGGAGCTGCGCCAGGCGGTGGCGGATCAATACAATCGAAGGTGGGATAGTGACTTTTCGGGGGCCAATGTTGTCGTTTCCTCCGGATCTAAACATTCCATTTTCAATGTCTGTATGGCGCTGTTCGAGGAAGGTGATGAAGTTCTGTTGCCCACTCCCTATTGGGTCACTTTTCCGGAAGTCATTAAGATGACGGGCGCCGTGCCTCGGGAGGTTGAAACCACACAGGAGAACGGTTTCATTCTTCAGGTGGAAGATGTCGAAAAGAAGATCACATCCAAAAGCAAAGGGATTATTGTGAATACCCCCAGTAATCCCACCGGGGCGGTCATACCCGGCCCTATCATTGAAGAGCTTGTGGACCTCGCTCGCAGCAAAGGATTGTTCATACTTTTCGATGAAGCGTACGATTGCTTTACTTATGGAGAGACTTCGCACCTATCGGTGGCCTCTTTCGTCAAGTCTTCAGAAGACTTTTACGCCATTGTGGGTTCGGTATCCAAAACCTATTCGATGACGGGCTGGAGAATCGGTTTTACGGTAGGCCATACCGACTTGATGAAGAAGCTGACCGCATTTCAGAGTCATCAATCGGGAAACCCCACCTCTATATCACAGAAAGCCGCTCTGTATGCTCTCCAGAGCGATCCTCAATTAGTCCAGGACATGAAGGAGGAGTATGAGGTACGGAGGGACTTTGTATTGCGCTCGCTGAAGGAGCTTCCCGGTTTTTCCTGCCCGCCGCCGGATGGAGCGTTTTACGTGTTCCCCAATGTTGAAGGCTGCATGGAGAGGATGGGATTCTCCACCTCTGCAGAATTCTCCACATTTTTGATCCAGGAAGCTAGAGTTGCCACTGTTCCCGGTTCGGCCTTTGGAATGGAGGGATACATTCGTATGTCCTATGCAGCTTCCGTAGATCAGCTCAGAGAAGCCTTCTCACGCATTAAGACAGCCCTCAGCACAAGCCTGGAAGAAGCAAAAACGAGGCCTTAAAACGAACGATTCCCTGAGTCACATCTCCGTTGTTCTTGTTCAACCCACGGAGGGTGGAAACATCGGTTCAACCGCCCGCGCGATGAAGAACATGGGCTTGCAGCACCTCA
>CBDUTA010000071.1:0-12342 GCA_965369785.1 uncultured bacterium | reverse complement strand
TTTGTTGGGAGCGCGACGGAGCCCAGATCGAGGCGCGACGACGAGTCGATGCAGGAACATCGGCGAGGAGAAGTAACAAAAAGATGGGCCCGTCCCGCCCCAACCCTTCGGGCTGATGGGGGTTGCGGGCGATCTCTTTGTCTCTCGTCGTCGTCGATGTCCCTGCATCGACTCCTCCTCATCTTCGCGACCTCGCCTCGCAAGCCCCATCCGCGCAAACGTTACCGTATTTATGAAAGGGAGTACTAAGGGTTTTCGTATGCGGAAGAACACCCCTCGTGGCAGGTCCATTCACATTCTGGGGGCCCAACAAAACAATCTGAAGAATATCGATGTGGAAATCCCCATCAACCGGCTGACCGTGGTGACGGGAGTCAGCGGGTCGGGAAAGTCCAGTCTGGCCTTTGACACACTCTACGCGGAGGGACAACGTCGCTATGTCGAGTCCCTTTCCGCCTACGCCCGTCAATTCCTTGAACGGATCAACAAACCCCGCGTGCGGGAGATCAAGGGCATCAGCCCGGCCATTGCCATTCGCCAAAAGAGCACTTCCCGAAATCCACGATCCACAGTGGGTACCGTTACGGAAATTTACGACTATTTACGGCTTCTCTATTCACGGGTGGGTACCATCATCTGCCACCAATGCGGCAGAGAAGTCACCAAAAATGCCATTGATGAGATCACCCAGCAGCTCATGTCCCTGGAGAAAGGTACCCGTATCTACATTACCTTTCCATTCAAGGGCAGCCGTCTTGACCTGAACTCGGACAACGACGGGAGTCCATTCCCATTGAATTCGATCCTGGAAAATCTTCTGAAACAAGGTTTCCGCCGCCTCATCACAGATGAGATTTCAAAGTCCTTCATTCGTCAACTTCCCGACAAGAGCTTTCAATCGCTTGAACAACTGGAGCACAGCGAGATACTGCTGGACCGACTGGTGATTCAACCGGATATCGAAGATCGTCTTGCCGATTCTCTTGAGCTCTGCTACCGCGAGGGAAATGGAATTGCCCAGATCCACATCTTCGATGGAAAATCCGATTCCGAAGCAACCCGCTCACTTCGCTTCACAGAAAGATTTGAATGTCAGTACTGTAACATTGCCTACCGTTCCCTGGACCCTCGACTGTTTTCATTCAACAACCCTTACGGTGCGTGCCCGACCTGTCAGGGATTTGGAAATACGATTACCCTGGATCCTGAACTCATCATTCCCGATCCCGAAAAGACCCTTAGTGAAGGGGCCATTGAGCCTTTTACCAAGCCTCGTTATCGCCGTTTTCAGAAGAAGCTGGAAGCCTACGCCGAAGAGAAAAAGATTCCGCTGGACAGGCCCTTTGTCCAACTTTCCGATAGAGACCGCCGCAAGATTTGGGATGGGGAAGGTCCTTTCCCCGGTGTGAAGGGATTTTTCGCCTATCTGGAGAGGAAAAAATACAAGATGTACCTTCGCATCTTTGTCAGCCGGTACCGCGGCTACACCGTGTGTCCGGACTGTGGCGGCGAGCGTCTTTGTCAGGAAGCGAGAGACGTCTATGTGGGTCGTAAACGAATGAGCCACTTAACCGCCTTACCCATTTCCGAAATCGAGACCTTCTTCTCAGAACCCGATCTCAGTCCCACTCAGCAGAAGATCGCGAAGAAGGTCTTGTGGGAAATCAAACAGCGACTGAGATTCTTGATGAAGGTCGGTTTGGATTACCTCACTCTGGATCGGTTGACTTCGACTCTCAGTGGAGGGGAGATGCAGCGAATTCATCTGGCCGCCTCGTTGAGTTCCTCGCTGGTGGGTACTCTCTATGTTCTGGACGAACCGTCGATTGGACTCCACTGCAGAGATGAGTGGCGCCTGATTGAGATTCTCAAGGAACTGCGTGATCGGGGAAACACCATCCTCGTCGTGGAACACGAGAAAGAGATGATCGAGGCCGCAGATCACATCATCGACATGGGGCCTGGTGCGGGTGAGGAAGGGGGAGAAGTCATGCACAGCGGGAATCTGGCCTCGCTGCTGGCCAATGAGACTTCCCTGACCGGCCAGTATCTCACGGAAAAGCAAACCATTCCCACTCCGGTTTTCCGACGTTCCAGCAACGAGAGTTTTTTGACCATTCAGGGAGCCCGTCAGCACAATCTCAAAGACCTGACCGTACGCATCCCCTTGGGAGTCCTGGTATGCATCTCCGGAGTCTCCGGATCCGGGAAATCCACACTGGTCCGAGACGTTCTTTACGCGGGACTCAAGAAACTCAGGGGAGAGTGGAAAGATAAAGTGGGCGAATTCGACAGCATCGAAGGAGAAGAACAGCTGAGTGAGATACTGCTGGTCGATCAGACCCCTATTGGCAGGACACCTCGATCCAATCCTGTGACTTACATCAAGGTTTTCGATCAGATTCGCAAAGTCTTCGCCTCTCAGCGAGAGGCCCGTTCCCGCAATCTGTCCCCAGGACACTTTTCGTTCAACATTCCCGGTGGCCGATGTGAAGACTGTCAAGGAGCTGGGACAGTTACAGTGAAAATGCAGTTCTTGGCGGACGTCGAACTCCTGTGTGAGGACTGTAAAGGAACTCGCTACTCCAAGAAGGTCCTGCAAATCACTTATAAGGGGAAAAATATCGCCGAGGTTTTGCAAATTACGGTGCGGGAGGCCCTGGAGTTCTTTAAAGCTCATCCCGGACTGGTGCGAAAACTCCGGATTCTCGACGAGGTTGGTCTTGGTTATCTTCGCCTGGGTCAGTCGGCAACAACTCTATCTGGGGGTGAAGCCCAAAGAATCAAACTCGCTTCTTTCCTTTCCAAACCCACCTCCAAACGCCCTCTCTTCATTTTCGATGAGCCCACCACCGGGTTGCACTTCGACGATATCAACAAGTTGTTGCGAGCTTTTGATCGACTCATCTTACAGGGCGCAACCGTTTTGGTCATCGAACACAATCTAGACGTGATCAAAAGCGCCGATTGGATTATCGATCTGGGACCGGAGGGGGGCAACGGGGGAGGGCAGTTGGTTGCTGAAGGACCTCCGGAAGCCATTGCGGCTGCGGACCACTCCTATACGGGACAGTTTTTGAAGAAGTACCTTTAGGCTGGCCCGTGGGCTAAAGCCCACGGCTCTGACTGCGTCTTACCAGGGGCGGGTGCTCTCCTGGCACGGAGTTCCGACAGCACGAACGCACGAACGCACGAAAGCACGAAGTCACGAACTCACGACGTCACGACGTGACGAACGCACGACAGCTACCGCACTTCAACGCGCCGGATGGATCGGGCCGAACCGTTAGACTCGTCGACATCGAGAATCACCGAGCAGAGGCAGGGGTTTTCTGTTGCCGGTTCAAAGTAAGACCTTAATCCCGTACGAAAGCGGGACAATGAGCCCTCGATCTGCATCCCGATGACCGATTCATAAGAACCGGTCATGCCCACGTCGGAAATATAGGCCGTTCCTTCGGGAAGAACCCGAGCATCAGCAGTCGGAATGTGGGTGTGAGTTCCGAGAACGGCCGAGGCTTTGCCATTCATGAACCACCCAAAGGCGACTTTTTCTGAAGTCGCCTCGGCGTGGAAATCTATGATGATCGATGGGGTCTGTCTGGCCAGCTTGGGAATTTCGCGTTCGGCAAGTTGAAAGGGACAATCGATGATGGGCATAAAGACACGTCCCTGAAGATTCACCACCGCCACCTGAATACCGGCAGAGGTCTCTCCTACGAAATGATAGTTGCCGGGTGATCCTGGGGGATAGTTACCCGGTCTCAGCAGGCGAGGCTGGGTGTTCAAATAGTCATAAACCTCTTTCTTATCCCAGATATGATTGCCCGAGGTCATGACATCGACTCCGTAACCCAGGATCTTCTCTCCTATGGCAGAAGTGATTCCAAATCCTCCGGCTGCGTTTTCGACATTGGCAATGGTAAATTCGATTTCGTGTTCCTCTTTGATCTGAGCAAGCTTCTCTCTCAATATTTTTCGTCCAGCCCGCCCCACAATATCGCCCACGAAGAGAATCTTCATGTCAGGGACTCACTTGGCATAGTCCACGACCCGTGTCTCTCGTATCAGAGTCACCTTAATCTGTCCGGGATACTGAAGGTCACTTTCAATCTTTTTGGTGATGTCTTTTGTCAGCCAAAAGGCCTGTTCATCGGAAACCTGGCTACTCTCGACGATAATGCGGACTTCTCGACCCGCTTGGAGAGCAAAGGCCTTGGCCACTCCCGAAAATGAAGTTGCCAGCTCTTCCAGTCGCTCCAATCTCTTGACATAATTTTCCAGGATTTCCCGGCGAGCTCCCGGCCGAGCAGCGGAAGTGGCGTCGGCAGCCTGTACCAGGACTGCCTCAACGGTGCGAAACTCAACATCGAAGTGATGGGCCTCGATGGCATGAATCACGTCGGGACTCTCCTTATATTTCCGGGCCAGCTTCACTCCCAGCTGCAGGTGAGTTCCCTCCATATCCCGATCGACCGCTTTACCCACATCATGAAGCAACCCACCTCGCTTACTGATATTCACGTCGGCACCGATCTCACGAGCCATGATTCCCGCCAGATAGGCCACTTCTTTACTGTGAGCAAGAACATTTTGACCGTAACTGGTTCGATACTTCAGCTTGGCAACCAGTCGAAGAAGGTCCGGATGGATGCCGTGAATTCCCAGATCCAGAGCCACTTGTTCTCCCTGTTGCCGAACGCTCTCCTCCATCTCCTTCTTAACCTTACTCACCACCTCCTCGATGCGGCTTGGATGGATTCGCCCGTCCTTGATGAGACGTTCAATGGACAATCGGGCGATTTCTCGGCGTAGCGGATCGAATCCTGACAAGATCACCGCCTCAGGAGTGTCATCGACGATCAGGTCAACGCCCGTCGCCTGCTCCAAGGCACGGATGTTTCGCCCTTCTCTTCCGATGATTCGCCCCTTCATGTCGTCGGAAGGAAGACCCACTACAGAAACTGAGGACTCCACTACATGTTCGGCCGCACAGCGCTGCATGGCCTGGGCAAGCACTTTCCGGGCCTCACGGGCTGCGCTTTCTCGAGCCTCCTCTTCAATTCGTTTGGCCAACATAGCCGCATCATGATGTGCTTGTTCCTCGATGGATTGAATGAGAACTCTCTTGGCTTCTTCAGCGGTCATCCCTGCTACCGATTCCAATTTCCGGACCTGCTCCCCAAGGACCTCCTCCAGGTGCTGTTCCCTTTCCGCTAATTTCCTTTCCCCTTCCTGGAGCTTCTTGAGGCGCAGGTTGCTATCTTTCTCATTGCGCAATATGGCTTGTTCTTTGCTTTGCAGATTATCCTCTGTCCTACTCAGTCGCCGTTCCAGCTGATTGAAGTCTCTTCGGCGTTCCTGCACCTCCTTCTCCGCCTCAGAACGCCAGTCAAAAATCTGATCTTTAGCCTCCACCAGCTTCGCCTTCTTCAGTCTCTCGGCCTCTTGCTGAGCGGATTTCTCGATGTCTTCGGCTTTCTTCTGAGCTTCTGCAATACGCCGGTCTGCGAACCGGACCTTCACGACGAACCAGATCGTAACCGTCACCGCAGCCACTATCGCAAAGCCGATCACAGTGGTCATTTCCATAAGACACTCCCACTTTTATTCTAAGCCCGGATGATGCATAAACCAGGCTCGAGCGACCGTCTTAAGGGGAGGAATAGGTAAGAGTCCTGGATGCCCAGGGTGTGGGCTTAGATTTTACGGACCCTCACCAGCCTTGCAGGGAGGGAAAAACGAATCGCAGTTACCCAAAGGCACTCAGCAGGACCTGGAGTCCACCAAGGGGTCGAGCAGGGTGATCATTTCCTCACTCTTTTCAGCCACTGTAGCATCCAGCGTTTCCAACTGGCGCCGGGCCGCAAAACACTCATCGGCTATGTTCAACGCCGACAACACGGCTACTTTCAAACTATCCACTGCAGACGTATTTTCAAACACTTCCGTCATCACCTTGTCGACGTGACGAGCAAGCTGCTTGACGTACTCGGGATCACCGCCACTGCTGACCTGATACGTCTGATTGAAAATCTTAACGGCTGTAACCTGCTTTGAATCCTCACCCATTGCCTATCCAACCCACGATTAACTGAACTCCTCTAAAGCAACCACTTTCTCTGCAATCTTTTCCACCCTGGACCGAATCCTTAGACGGTCATTCTTAAATTGTTTAATCAGTTGATTCTTGGTGCTGTTATCTTTTCTGACTTCCTCCACATTTCTTCTTAATTTTTCAACCTCCTCCTCAAGAGTCTTTTTTTCGGTTAGAAGACTGCTCACAAGCTGAACCACCTGAGTGACACGAGATTCCAACTGGTCAAGAGACTTATTCGACACGGTCACCCACGTTCCAGCCCGGACTATGCTTAATCCAGACTTACGACCGAACTTGCATAGAAAAAGTCTTCTTCAACACCGAAAAGATATCTTCGGTGTAACGGTTCACTTTCTCCTGCGTTAACGTTGTTTCCGGACTGACAAAGGTCAACCGTATGGTTAAGCTAACCTTGCCCTGAGGAAGGGTCGGGTCCTGGTAGAGATCAATGAGCTGAATGTCGCGAAGATCAGGTATCCCCAGATTCTCCACAACCGATATCATTGTAGCGTATTCCACCTCTTTGTCAACGATAAAAGAGAGGTCTCTCTCCACCGAGGGAAGTCTCTCAAAGCTTTCATATCGTGGCTCCGGGAGAGGACGCCCGTATAGGGACTCCAGAAATAACTCTGCCACAAAGACAGGTTGTAAAAACTTATAGGATTCCTGAAGCTCTGGATGAAGCTGCCCTAAGGATCCCATGGGTTCACCCTCCACTGAGAGGCTGGCCCCCATCCCGGGATGAAGAAACGAGATATCCGAGGTCTCTTCGAACTTCCCCTTGCAACCCAGCTTCCCGAGTAAGGTTTCGACGGCTCCCTTGAGATGGTGGAAGTGAAATTCATCGTGGGCAGTGTTCCAGAAAGGCTGATAGAACGTGCCTGTCACCACCAAACCCAGTCGTGAGGTCTCCTTGAAGGCTACACCGGCCTTTGCATCTCCGGGAGCAAAGACTTTACCCAACTCGAAAAGTCTGACGTTCTTGTTCCCATGGTTAAGATTCCGGCGCAAGGCCTCCACGAGTCCCGGTACCATGCTGATCCGCAAATGGGTGTCTTCCTCGGTCAAAGGATTGGAAATGGCGGCCATCGAGGGGGAGGAGTTCCAGAAGGCAGCCTCTCTGGAGGGATGGGTAAAGACGTAATTAAAGGCCTCCCAGAAGCCCAGTCCCTCGAGGGTTCCTGTTAAGAGCCGGTCATGCTCGTCGGTGGGCAGAAATCTCCCCACGCTTGATGTCTCCGGATAAGTACTCTCGATCCGATCGTATCCATAGTGCCGCCCCACTTCCTCGACCAGGTCGTCTTCGATCTGGATATCCACCCGGAAGCTAGGCACCTGAACTTGCCAGATACTCTTTTCGGTTGTAGAAGCTTCAAACTCAAGACGGGCCAAGGTATCGGTGACAAACTCTGGATCGATCCGGACCCCCAGCACTTTTACCAGACGCTGGGAGCGCAGTTGCACAGAGTTCTGAGCCGGGGGATGGGGACACTCATCAATAACCGGCCCGGCCATAACGCCACCTGCAATCTCCTGAATGAGGCGGCAGGTGCGATTCAAGGCCTTCACCGGGATTTGTGGATCCGCTCCCCTTTCAAACCGGAAAGAGGCTTCCGTACGAAGACCCAATTTCTTGGCCGTCTGGCGAATCGAGGCAGGATTAAAGTAGGCACTCTCCAACAGAATCACCCGCGTGTCCTGGGAAATCTCACTCTCCTCTCCTCCCATGATGCCCGCCATGGCCACAGGTTGTCGAGCATCACCAATCACCAGCATGGAGGAGTCCAGTTGACGCTCACATCCGTCCAGAGTGGTGAGACGTTCCGAAGGTTTGGCCGCTCGAACAATAATGCGATGTTCCTCTAGCTTGTGGTAGTCGAAAGCATGCAGCGGGTGCCCCACTTCCAGTAGAACGTAATTGGTGATGTCGACAATATTATTAATGGGTCTTTGTCCAACAGCCTCCAGGCGCGCCTTGAGCCAGTCCGGAGATTCTCCAATAGTGAACCCGGAGAGAAGCCGTGCTGCGTAGCGTGGACACAATTCGCTGTTTTCGATACTCACCCCGGTGGACAACTGAGTGGACGACTCTGCCTCATCCTGGAGAGGGGAAAAGTCAGGAGATTTGAGCTGGAGTCCAAGCTGAGCAGCAATTTCACGAGCGATTCCAAGATGATTGAGACAATCGGGACGGTTCGTCGTCACTTCCACGTCCAAGACGGAGTCGTTCTCCAGTTCTTCAATTTCCTCGACTGCCAAGCCTACCTTGGTCAGGACATTAGCAACTCCACTGGCATCGAGGTCCAAGTCCAGAAAATCTCTGAGCCATTGGTAGCTGATTTTCATATCTTTTTCTCAGCGGAATCAGAACTGGCGAAGAAATCGGATGTCGTTTTCAAAAAACAAGCGAGAATCATCCACCTGATATTTCAGCTGGGCGATGCGATCGATCCCCATACCCCAGGCAAAACCCGTGTATTTTTCCCAATCGTAACCCACCATCTCGAAGACTCGGGAATGAACCATCCCGGCACCCATAATCTCAATCCAACCACTGTTCTTGCATACTCGACAACCTTCCCCGGAGCAGAAGATACAGCTAATATCCACTTCTGCTCCCGGCTCGACAAACGGGAAATAACTGGGTCGGAAACGCACCTGAGTGTCAGCAGAGAACAACTCTTTAAGAAAGACCTCCAAAGTCCCCTTCAAGTCAGCCAAGGTGATTCCTTCATCAACCACCAATCCTTCCATCTGGTGAAACATCGGACTGTGGGTGGCATCGGTTGCATCGCGCCTGTATACACGCCCGGGGACAACAATTTTCAACGGTGGATCCTGCTTTTCCATGGTTCGGATCTGTACCGGAGAGGTATGGGTTCGGAGTAGTAAATTATGGGAAAGATAGAGAGTATCCTGATCGTCTCGAGCGGGATGCCCCTTGGGAATATTCAGTGCCTCGAAGTTGTAATAGTCCGATTCGACTTCAGGACCGGACACAACGGTAAAGCCCATCCGGACGGAAATCTCCTCCATCTGCCTCCAAACACGCCGCAGCGGGTGAATTCCTCCACGGGCGCCCTCATATCCAGGTAAGGTGACGTCGATTCGCTCCGTGGCCAGTTGCAAGCGGCGTTCTTCTTCCTTGAACTTGGCCTGTCGCTCGGACAGCGCCGCCTGCACCTGGGCCTTCAACTCATTGAGTTGCTGACCTGCCTCAGATCGTTCTTGGGGAGTTAAAGCACCGAGTTTTCTGAGTTCCAGACTGATCCGTCCTCTTTTTCGACTGAGGTACTTGTCCTGGAGATCAGAGAGCTCGTCTGAACCGGAGACGGGCTCCAGGTCTTGACAAAACTCGTCCCACAAAGGATGAACTCTGCCTGGGGAGGATTTCATGGCCCTCGTTAATTCGCTTCAAGGGGGGGCTGAGGAAGGGTGGCGACCGCCTCTTGCGCCGTCCGCACGATTTCCTCGAAGGCTTTCTGATCACGCACCGCCAAATCCGCAAGCACTTTTCGGTTGAGGCTCATACCCGCCTTATTGAGACCGTGGATCAATCGGCTGTAAGAGCAACCATGTTGTCGAGCCGCGGCTGCGATACGAATAATCCAAAGCCTGCGAAACTGTCGCTTCTTCTGTCGTCGGTCCCGATAGGCATAGGCGAGCGACTTCAGGACCTGCTGTTTGGCAGCTTTATGCAGCTTGCTCTTGGTTCCCCAATAGCCCTTGGCCTGTTTCAGAATTTTCTTCCGGCGTAAAAGCCGTTTATTTCCACGTCTTACTCGACTCATAATTCTAGGTCTATATCAGTTTGAGCATCATTTTGACACGCTTTTCATCGCTTTTACTCACTGTCGCCCATTTCCTCATATTTCTCTTTCGCTTGGGCGATTTCTTGGTCAGGATATGACTGTGATGGCTGCATCGCCTCTTGATCTTCCCTGATCCGGTCAACTTAAAGCGCTTGGCTGCCGCTCGTTTTGTTCTTAATTTCATTCTGTACCGCCTAATACTTCCTGGTGCGCTTACGTATCTTACACTAAAAGTGTCTGGTGCCATAAATACTGTGGCTTTTGTGGCGAGCGCGACCGGCTGGAGTTCGCGAAGCGACAAAGAAGTCGAGGCCGCCCCTCCTCCAGCCTTCAGGCTGAGGGATTTCAAGGGCGATCGCCGTGTCTCTCGAAAGCCCCTTCAACCAACGTCATCGAATTTATGGAGCCAGACACGTAGAGCTAAGTCCCCGCTTTCTTGGGACTCAAAATCATGGTCATGGTGTGCCCTTCCAGCTTGGGCGATCTTTCCACAACCGCAAGATCCTTGAGTTCATCGAGTAAACGCCGCAGGATCTCTTCCCCGATATCAGCGTGGGTAACTTCTCTGCCTCGAAACATGACCGTAGCCTTAACCTTGTTTTCTTCCTTTAGAAAACGGATACAGTGATTCTTCTTGAATTCAAAATCATGATCGTCAATCTTGGGCCGAAATTTAACCTCCTTGACCTGAACCATCTTCTGATGCTTCTTGGCCTCTTGGGCCCGCTTGCGCTGCTCATAGCGGTATTTGCCATAATCTATGATCCTGCAGACCGGTGGGTTTGCTCCTGGTGCAACTTCCACCAGATCCAGTCCTCGATCGTCTGCCAGTTGAAGCGCCTGACCTGCGCTCATGACTCCTAACTGCTCTCCATCTTCGTCAATGATCCGAAGTTCACGGGCCTTTATCTGATGATTGATGCGAGTTCTATTAATGCTCTTCCTCCACTACTTTTTTATCTGCCAAATCATGGATCAGGGTGGCCAGATCTTCAATTTTCATGGATCCCTGCTCACCCTGGAAGCGATTGCGCACCGCAACGGTTTGGCTTTCCGCTTCACGATCTCCCACAATCAACATGTAGGGGACTTTCTGCAGCTGAGCCTCCCGAATCTTGTATCCCACCTTCTCATTCTTCAGGTCCGTTTCCACCCGGATGGGTCCTCTCGGAAATTCCTTGAGGGCTTTCTGGACCTCAAGCGCGTACTCGAAGTGCTTTTCACTGATCGGAATAATGAGCGCCTGCACCGGGGCCAGCCAAAGCGGAAAAGCCCCCCCATAATGCTCAATGAGAACTCCCATGAAACGCTCCAGAGATCCTAGTAGAGCTCGATGGATCATGACCACAAAGTGGTCCTTGGAATCTGTTCCCACATAGGTCACGTTGAAACGCTCGGGCAGGCTGAAATCAAATTGAAAGGTGCTCAGCTGCCAGGAACGGCCCAGCGTATCGATCAAAGTCACATCGATTTTAGGACCGTAAAAAGCAGCTTCTCCTTCGCATCGATCATAGGACCATCCCTTGCGTTCCAGTGCTTGAATCAAGACGGATTCGGCATTCTCCCAGTCCTCGGGACTGCCGGCATAGTCTTTGCCGGCGGCGGGATCCCAAACGGATAAGGTCACTTCATAGCGGTCAAAACCAAAGCTTTTCAAAACGTGTTCAGCCAGATCGAGAGTCTGGATCACTTCGTCCAAAACCTGGTCAGGACGACAGAAGATGTGGGCGTCATCCTGGGTAAAACCACGGACCCGCAACATCCCGTGAAGAGTTCCTGATTTTTCTTTCCGATAGACAGTACCGAACTCGGCAAACCGTAAAGGCAACTCTCGATAACTTCGTTTACTGGACTGATAAATCAGAATATGCCCCGGGCAATTCATAGGCTTGAGCACGTACTCTTCCTCATCGAGAGGCAATGTGAACATGTGCTCCCGAAAGTATTCGTAATGCCCCGAAATCTTCCACAGTTCACTCTTGGCTATATGCGGTGTGTAAACGAACTGATATCCTCGTTGCTCCAGTTCCAGGCGCAGAAATTCTTCGATCAACTCTCGTATCTTAGCTCCTTTGGGGTTCCAGAAAATCAAGCCGGGGGCGACTCGATCGGCAACACTAAAGAGGTTCAGTTGTTTCCCCAGTCGACGATGGTCACGCTTGAGAGCCTCCTCTAATTTATCCAGGTAATCTTGAAGCTCCGCTTCCTGGGGAAAAGCGGTCCCGTAGATGCGTTGCAGTTGTTCACGCTGTTCATCCCCTCGCCAATAAGATCCGGCAATGGATAACAGCTTGAAGGCACCCAGTTGGGAGGTTGAGAGCACATGAGGCCCGGTGCAAAAATCAACCAACTCTCCCAACTTGTAACAAGAGAGAATCTCTCCGTCTCGCTCCTCGATCAGTTCGGTCTTGAGATCTTCCCCTTCCTTCT
>CBDUTA010000070.1:0-12416 GCA_965369785.1 uncultured bacterium | reverse complement strand
CCCTCATTGACAACCCTTGATCAAAACTTGATAATCAAACCGTATTAAGTCCATGAATAGAGAGAACGTGAGCCGCACTGGAATTCTCCTACTCGCCCCGCTGCTCTTCTTTTATCTTTCAGCAGCACCTCAAATTCAGTTTTTCCTGGATCTCTCGGAGACTATCGAGCATCTTCTCATTGAAGCACTCGGTGAGTCTCGCCGTCTGATTGCCGTCACCGACCCCACCCATGACTGCCACAGCTGTCTCGCTTCCCACCCTAATGTTTCTGTCAGCTCGCCGGTAAGCAGTTCACTGCCGCGGGGTCTGGAGCAAAACAGCCCGGGTCACATCTCCAGGACGGTCCTTACGCTTTTAGAACCTCTCAAAGACACCAAGTCTCGCTCACCTCCTGCCTGATTCGAGCCCACTCGATCATCCAACAGAATTCTTTGTTGCCCAGGAGGTGACTATGTTGAGGCGTTTCGTCCTTCTTCAGTCTGTTTTTCTATGGGCTACGGTTTCACTGGTAGCCCAAACACCACAGCCCACCCTTGGGGAGCTCAACCAGGCTCTTCAGGAACTTCAGGATCAGCTTGTCCAGTTGCAATCGGACCATGCCAGAAGACTGGCTGAGCTGGAGCGGCGCATTCTCCAGCTCTCAGCCGCCGCTCCACAGCTCACCTCTGAAGCAGCGGCTCCTCTCCAGGCTGTCAGGTCCACAGGAGGTCAAAGAACGCTGCAGGCTCTGAATCCAGAGATCAGCGTGACCGGAGACGTGACAGCCCGTTTCAGCGACAACAAGCAAGACCCCGACTTCAATCGTTTGAACTTCGACGGCTTCGAAATCGCTTTTCAACATCCGCTGGACCCTTTCAGCCTGGCCAAATTCTTTGTGGCTTTCGAAGAGGGAGCAGTTTTCTTGGAGGAAGGGTACCTGACCTGGGAAGCGCTTCCTGGAAACCTGGGTCTAAAAGTGGGTCGATTTCATGCCAATTTTGGCAAGCTGAACCGCTTCCACAAACACGCCCTCCCCTGGGCCGATCGCGATCTCCCCACCCAGACTCTTTTTGGAGACGAGGGTTTGATTGGTGAGGGACTCTCCCTGAGCTGGCTGCCTCCCCGGCTCCCCTGGGCACAGACCAACGAACTCTCCTTTGAGGTGATGAACAATTCCAACGACCTGGCTTTTTCAGGAAGGGGTTTCGGCGATCCCCTCTTCACGGGACGGCTCTTGAACTACTATGACGTGACCGACAACGCCTATCTGGAATGGGGTCTCTCGGCAGCCACTTCTCACTGGGATATCGACAAGCAGAATCGCTCAACCGTCGTGGGTCTGGACTGGACCTACCGCTGGGAGCCCCTGCAGCGTGCCCTCTATCGTTCCCTGGAGCTGCGCAGCGAGTTCTTTTACAACGCTCGAAGCCGCTGGCCGGGGGGCGACGTTTTCGGAATGTACCTCTCCGGTGAGTATCAGCTCAGCCGACGCTGGTATGGCGGACTTCGATATCAGTTCTCCCAGCTTCTTGAAAATCAGGACGAAAGCGAGTGGGCCCTCTCCCCATTTTTGACCTTGTGGCAAAGTGAATGGGTCAGACTGCGGGCCCAATACGATTTTCTGAATCGAGACTTCGACGAAAATGAAAATCGATTCTTTGTTCAATTCACCTGGTCACTGGGTCCCCATAAACATCAGACCTACTAAGATGACAGAAAAGATTTGTAGATTCTTCTGTGTTCTATCCTTCTTTTTGGCTTTCGGTGAGGCCAACGGCCAGGTCAAGATCGTTTCCTCACTTTCCAATTACGCTTCGATCGCCAAATCTGTCGGGGGAGAAAAAGTCGAAGTCACGAGCATCGCCAAGGGTTATCAGGATGCACACTTTGTGAAGGCGAAACCCAGTTTCGCACGCCGAATGTCCGAGGCGGACCTCTTTCTCACCACCGGAATGGATCTGGAGCTTTGGGTTCCCACCCTGATCGATAAATCCCGCAATCGCGACATACGTGAAGGGGAATCGGGTTATGTGAGTGTCTCCCAGGGAATGACTTTTCTAGAGGTTCCCGCCAGTGCAAACAGAACCGGGGGTGACACCCACATCTATGGCAATCCGCATATCTCTACCGACCCTCTGCGAGGGATCCAAATCGCGGAGAATATCCTGGCCGGGCTCAAGAGAGTCGATCCCTCCAACGGTTCGTACTACGAAAAGAATTTCCAAGACTTCAGGTCGGAGGTTTACCGACGGCTTTACGGTGAGGAACTGGTCCAGCTAATGGGTGGTGAGCAGTTGGCCCAGCTCACTCGGAACCAGCGACTCGATGCCTTCCTGGAGACCAATCGATTCGGCGGCAAGGTTTTAAAAGACTATTTAAAGGGTTGGTTCAAGACATCCGAATGCTTCCAGGGAAAACAGATCGTGGCCTATCACAAGAACTGGATCTACTTTACCGATCGTTTCGGGCTGGAAATTGTGGATTACGTGGAGCACAAGCCTGGAATTCCTCCTAGTGCCCGTCACCAGGTTGAGCTGATCGCAAAGATTCAGAGTCTCGACATTCGAGCCATTCTTACCGCCAATTACTTTGATGAGAAGGCGCCCCGAATGCTTGAAGAAAGAACCGGAGCCAAGGCACTGATCGTGCCCCTTTCCGTGGGCGGGACTCCCGAGGCACGAACTTATTGGGACCTTTTTGACATTTGGATTCAGGCACTGATATCGGTGTTTCCCGATTGCCAGTAGAGAGGAGCGGCTAGCCATGGAACAACTCATCCAGATCATGCTCCCTCCCCTGGCAGCTTGCCTGATCTTGACCGGGATCTGCACCTACCTGGGGCTTCATGTCGTCTCCAGGGAGGTTATTTTTGTGGATCTGGCCCTGGCTCAGATTGCCGCACTGGGATCGACCTTCGCTTTTTTGCTGGGTTTTGAGCCTGACTCTTACAGCGGGTACTTCTATTCTCTGGGTTTTACCTTTTTAGGGGCTGCTATTTTCTCCATCAGTCGCCTCAAGGACCAGCGGGTTCCCCAGGAGGCTCTTATAGGAATCGTCTTTGCCGTCTCTTCCTCGGCGGCAATTCTACTCGCCGATCGTTCTCCCCAGGGTGCCGAGCACGTTGAAGAGATGCTGACCGGTGCCATCCTCTGGGTGAGTTGGTCCACCATCTGGAAGACACTACTGATCTGCCTGGCCGTCGGAGCCTTCCATTTCGCCTTTCGCCACAAGTTCCTGTTGATTTCCATGGACCACGAAGAGGCGGAACGACAAGGCTTGGCGGTGCGCTGGTGGGACTTCCTTTTTTATATTTCCTTCGGATTCGTCATTACCTCCTCAGTGGCCATCGCCGGAGTGTTATTGGTGTTTTGTTTTCTCATTATCCCTTCGGTCATTGGGATGCTGTACTCCAATAAAATCGGCACCCGATTGATCATTGGCTGGATATCGGGAACCATCGTCAGCTGCGTGGGCCTTCTGCTCTCCTATCAATATGACTTCCCAAGCGGACCTTCGATTGTCTGCAGCTTCGGGGTCTTTCTCATTCTCTCCGCTGTCATTCAATACGTCCTCCGAGCTGACCGAAAGGACCTGGCGCTGGCTCGCGTCGGGGCGGGAACCGTCATCTTTGCCCTGGTCATGGGACTTGCCCTGAGCTTTCGACCCTCGCCCTCAGAACTGGGGCTTCCCGAGCAAACAGGCATCCAAAGGGTGCTTCAGTCCCTGGAAGACTTGAAGCTGGAAGAGGGGCCGGTAAGGAATGCTCTGATTCTTCTTGAGGAAGATCAAGAGATCTTGAAGCAGGGCTTAAGAGAGGGGAGTATCGAAGTCGATCAGCAAACGCTTCAGCAGTTAGGGGAACTGGGATTTTCTGAAGCCATACCCCTCCTGAGACTCATATGCGAAAACGTTAAAGATCCCTGGGTCCGTTATTATGGCGCTTCTTCGTTAGTCCTCCTGGGAGACAAGGAGGGGATTCACCAATTGATTCATGTCTTAACAGATCCGGGGCCTCCTTTTCTCAAAGTCCAGGTAAAAGACTTGCTGGTCGAGGTTTCCGGTCAGGATTTCGGCTACGATCCCATGGGCGACGGCCAGGAGAATGAAAGGTCCATTGACCGATGGGAAGTCTGGTGGCACCAAAGCGCCGAACAAGTGTTCTGGGACACCGAACAGCACCGCTTTCGCGTTCCGTAGGGGTCAGCCACCGGCTGACCTCTACGGGTGATTCTGTCGAGGTAGGCTCCCAAGAGCCCTGTAAGGGCGGCACATCTTAACCTGATTCGTGAATGTCCGTATTCACCTCTTGTCCGGTGTCGTCGACCGCGACAGCAGCTCCTGCAAATCGTGAATCATCCCTTCCCGGCTATAGGAGGAAAATTCCAACTTTCCGGTGTCCATACGAATGGCATCCTCCGGGCAGGCTTCCACGCAATATCCGCAAAAGACACAGAGCCCTAAATCAATGTCAAAACGCACTGGGTATTTTTCAATCTGAGGATCGGGATGCTCCCCACCCACAATATAGATGCAGTGAGCCGGGCAGACCGTTTCGCACATCATGCAGGCCACGCAGCGAGGGGAGCTATCCTGGCGCCGGGTCAGGCGATGCAGGGTCCTCAAGCGGGTAGAGAAGGGTCGCCGTTCCTCCGGGTATTGATAGGTCACTCCTCCCCGCAGATGGCGGAGCAGGCCGAATCGATGAGCGATGTGAACGAACAGGTTTCGAAAGAGATGGCGGGCCGTCAGACGAAGGGCCTTCAAGATCTCCAGTATGTAAATTCTCTCCCGAAATGTGAGGTCTCTCTCAACCTGTTTGATGGCCATCTTACTGCTCTATCTTATCCACAACAGAATCAAAGCGGTGATCAGGATGTTGAGAATTGAAAGCGGGAGCATGATCGTCCATCCCAATCGCATCAGGTGATCCCATCTGAAACGGGGCAGGGTCCAGCGAATCAGCATCATGAAAAAACAGAGTACGCTCACCTTGAGTAAAAAGGCCATCACCTGCAGGAACATGACTGCGACCGAGGAGAGCGATATGAGCAACTCCCCGGAGAAGAAAAAGCCCTCAGAGCCTAAAAAGGGGACCTGCCAGCCGCCTAAGAATAGGGTGGTGATCAAGGCTGCCGCCAGAACGGTTTCGATGAAATCGGTGGCCAGAAACATGCCGAACTTCATGCCGCTGTACTCCACGAAATAGCCGATGATCTCCGATTCTCCCTCGGGAATGTCAAAGGGGACCCGTTTGGTTTCCGCCATGGCGGCCGTAGCGAAGAGTATAAAACCCAGAGGCTGCAAGAATATTCCCCACTTGGGGATCCATCCCCACAGGTACTCGCCCTGGGCCAGGACCATCTCCTGAAGACTCAAGGTTTCATAGATCATCAAAACGCCGATGATGGTGGCCCCCATCGTGATTTCGTAGGAGATCATCTGGCTGGAGGCACGCACGCTTCCCAGCAGGCTGTAGTTGTTGTTGGAGGACCATCCGGCCAAAACGAATCCGTAGATGCCCATGCCCATGGTGGCAAAGACGTACAAAAGGCCCACATTGAGATCGAGGACCTGCAGGGAAACCGAATAACCGCCCAGGCTGTAGATCCCTCCGAAAGGGATGACCGCGAAGCTGATGAGGGCAAAAAACATGGCTATGAAGGGGGCCAGGGTATGAAGCAGTCGGTTTCCACCGGGTGGGATAAAGTCTTCCTTGGTGAGTAGTTTGATGGCGTCGGCGATGGGATGGAAGAGTCCCAGTAGTCGGAATCCCAAGATCTCCGCCCGATTGGCGCCAATCCGGTCCTGCATCAGAGCGCTTTGCTTGCGCTCCAGCCAGGTGAGGATGAACATGAATCCCATGACCACGTTGAAGATGAAAAATGCTTTACTGAATTGAATGAAGTATTCCATGGCTAGCGTTTCTGGCCGTTCAGTAATTCGCCGAACTCTTCCAGGTCCTCGTAGGGTCGGCCCCACCAGTCTCTGAAAACGTCTTCAGCATCCAGATAGGCCAGGGGATACTCAAGTTTTTGGGCCAGTGTGCGCAGGATCTCGATATCGCTCTTGGATTCCGATAGAGGAAGCAGGGCCTGCTGGAAGCGTTGGAGTCGACCCTCGAAGTTGGTGAAGGTTCCATCCTTTTCCGCATAAGTGGCCCCGGGAAGGACCAGGTTGGAATGCTCCACCGTCTTGTTCCAATTCGTCCCTTGAAAAATAACGTATTCCGCTTGACCCAGCATCTCTTGGGCTTCCGGGCTCTGGAAGTTGTGCTGAAAGATATAAAGGATTTTGATTTCTCCGGAGGCAGCCTTTTCCAGGATTTTTCTCACATCCGATGTTAGACCCAGTTCCTCGGCTCCTCGACTGTTGGGATTCCTGTCCCCGCGAATGAGAAAGTCATCTTGAAAGCCCTCCTCTTCCCAGGGATTTCGATATCCGATCTTCTCAACTCCCATCGATTCAGCGAAGATCTTCCGGATCAGGTACAGCTCTTCGTTGGAGAGTTGCCCGGAAGCAATCACGCCAATACCCTCAGGCCCGAACTTCTCCAGAGTGGTTTGCAAGACGGTGGAAACCTCCTCGAAGACCTGTTTCCAGTCCGATGCTTGGAGCTCTCCCTGGACGGCTCGAAGATGTGGGGACTCGATTCGATTCTGGTCGATGAATTCGTAGCCAAAGCGCCCTTCATCGCACATCCACCAGCGGTTCACATGGGGGTTGAGACGGGGTTTGAGTCGCTGAACCCGCTTTCCACCGGCCTTGTAGGAGCGCGAGGCATTGTAATGGATACTGATGTTGCACCCTCGGGAACAGCCGTTGCAGATCGATTCCCGGGTGGAGAGATACCAGACGCGACACTGGAAGCGAAATTCTCTCTCGGTAAGGGCGCCAACCGGACAGATGTCAATCACATTTCCCGAGTAAGGATTGTCCAAAGTTTTCGCCGGAGCCAGATCAATGATCGAGCGGTTTCCACGATTGAATACGCCCAGTTCGTTGCTGTGGGAGACTTCGTCACAAAACCGTGTGCAGCGCGTGCACAGGATGCATCGCTCCTGGTCCAGAATCACGTGCGGCCCGATAGGGAAAGCCTTTCTCCGCTTGGTCTTGTTCTCCAGAAAGCGGCTGTCGTGCTGGCCTACCAACATGTAGTAATTTTGAAGATCACATTCTCCGGATTGATCGCAGACCGGGCAGTCCAGGGGGTGGTTGATGAGCAGGAATTCCAGCATTGATTTGCGGGCCTGCTTGACCTTCTCCGAATCGGTGGTGACCTTCATCCCGTCCTGGGCCTGGGTGTGGCAGGAGATGGCCAGCTTGGGCATTTTCTCGATTTCAACCATACACATGCGACAGCTGCCGGCCACCGAGAGTCCCGGGTGATAGCAATAGCGTGGGATGAGAATGTCCAGTTTCTCAGCCGCCTGAAGAACGCTGGAACCGGAGTCGACCTCTATGGTTTGGCCGTTAATCTCGAGGTTAACCCGCATTTCTCACACCCCCTCTACTGCATCGGCGTAATGATCCGTCCTGACTGTGTTGCACGACCCGCAAGCGGGTGCCCCCGGCCTCCTCAACGTACCGTACAGTACGTTTGCGGGGGCCTCGGTCGCGCGTGGCGCAACGCACTCAGGCCGACCCTTTCGCCGCTTCGTGACGAGTAGGTGTGAGAAACGCGGGTTAGGCATCGACCACCGTTTTCTTTTCTTCCAGATCACACTTCTTGTGCAGAATGTGATATTCGAACTCTGATCGGAACTTGGTCACGTAACTCCTGAAGGACATGACGGAGCCGTCACACAGCGGACAGATACTGGTACCGCTCATGTTATCGGCCAGTTCTTTCAGGTTGTCGATGTCCTCCAGGGTCCCATTGCCTTCTATAATCCGGGTCAGGATTTGGTAGACCCAACCGGTTCCCTCACGGCAGGGCGTGCACTGTCCGCACGATTCATGGGCAAAAAAGCGCATGATGTTTTGACAGGCCCGAACCATGCAGACGTCTTCATCCATGACAATCACAGCGCCGGATCCCAGCATGGAGCCTGCTTTCATCAGGCTGTCGAAGTCCAGAGTCACATCGAGCTCCTCCTGAGTCAGGACAGCTGATGATGCCCCTCCGGGAATGATCGCTTTGAGTTGCTTGTCATCCAGGATCCCGCCCCCATGCTGGTAGATCAACTCTCGTAGCGAAGTACCCAGCGGAAGCTCGTAAACGCCGGGTCTCTTGACGCACCCGGAAAGAGCAAAGAGCCGGGTTCCCCCGTGGTGTTTACAGCTGATTGCGGCAAACCACTCGGCCCCCTTGAGAAGAAGCTTGGGAAGCTGGGAGAGCGTTTCTACATTGTTTACGACAGTGGGGCAGCCAAACAGACCTACCACGGCGGGGAAAGGCGGCTTGAGTCGGGGCCAGCCCTTTTTGCCCTCCAGAGATTCCAGCAATCCGGTCTCTTCTCCACAGATGTAAGCGCCCGCGCCCCGATGAAGGTGAACATCTAGTTGAAAGTCCTTTCCCAGAACACGCTCTCCCAGCACCCCTTCCCGATAGGCTTCTTCAATGGCTTGTTGCAGGATCTGGGCAGGACGAACGTACTCACCGCGGATATAAATATAGGTGGTGTGAATACCCACCGCGTAAGCACAGATGATGATGCCCTCCAGGAGGCGGTGAGGATCCCACTCCATGATGTAACGGTCCTTAAAAGTTCCCGGTTCCGACTCGTCGGCGTTGGCCGTCAGGTAAATAGGCTTACCGGTGTCCTGAGGGACAAAAGACCATTTTCTGCCGGTAGGGAATCCGGCACCCCCCAGGCCGCGAAGATTGGCATGAATCACCATCTCGGTGATGTCCTTGGGCTCCATCTCAAGGGCCTTTTGTGCACCTTCATAGCCGCCCTGCTTGCGGTACCACTCCAACTCCCTGGCCTGGCTGTTTCCGAAATGTTCCGAGATCAGCCGCACCGTGGGTGCGTTCGTGCTTTCGTGCCTGAGTGCCTTCGTGCTGGCAGGCGGTTGTGCTGTCGTGGGTTCCTGACCTTGTGCCGTCGCCTCCAGAATGTGATCGACCTTTTCCGGAGTGAGAGGGCCGTGGTAATCCTGATCCACCTGCATCATGGGGGCCATTTCGCAGGCTCCCAGGCAATCGGGAACCGCTTCCCAGCTGAAGCTGCCGTCTTCGGTTATGGCCCCACTGTCCACCCCCATTTTGTTTCTCAGATGCTCCTTGATCCGATCAGACCCCCGCAGCCAACAGCTGATGCTCATGCATAAACGGACGTGATGGCGTCCCATGGGCTGTCTGAAGTAAAGGGTGTAGAAGGTTAAAACCTCGTGCACATCGACCAGAGGGACTTCCAGCAGTTCGGCCACAACCTCTTCCACCTCAGGCGTAATGTACCCCTGCTGCTCATGAGCCAGGTGGAGCGTGGGCAGCATGGCCGCTCTTTTGTTGGGATAACGAGCAAGGATCTGCTGGAATCGCTCCTGATTTTCCGATGTGAATTCAAAAGGGGAACTCACCGATCCAACTCTCCCGCAATCATGTTGACGGATCCGAAAGTGGGGACGATATCGGCCATCTGGTCCCCTTCCAGGAGTTTGCCCAGTGCAGCCATAATGGGAAAGCAAGGTGGGTGGCAGCGCACTCGCCAGGGCCGATCGGTTCCGTCGCTGACGATGTAAAAACCCAACTCGCCGTTGGCTCCCTCAACCGGAAAATAAACCTCGCCTTTGGGGGGACGAATCCCGTGTCCCAGCATGATGATCTTGAAGTGATTCATCAAGGCTTCTATGTTGGAGTACACCTGTTCCTTGGGAGGCAACCAGGCCTCCTTGGTGGGGGCGGCGACCCGGTCGTGATAGCGTTTTTCCGAGCCCTGGAGAGTCGGTTGGATCAGGACCTCGTTCTTGAGAAGGCCGGAGGTGTTTCCAAATTTGCCCAGGTCGGCCATCAGATCCGGTTCGATGATCTGTCCCTCAGGATCGACGTTGGTGGGACCCGTGGGAAGGGTATCGAGGGCCTGCTCGATAATGCGGATGGCCTGCTGCATTTCCTCCATGCGTACCAGGTATCGAGAGTAGTTGTCTCCATGCTCTCCGACGGGAATGTCAAATTCAAAGCGGTCGTAGACAAAGTAGGGAAAAGCCTTTCGCACATCGTAGGCCTCTCCGGTCGAGCGCAGGAAGGGGCCCGTGATCCCATAACCAATGGCGTCCTCTGCCGAGATCACCCCGATTCCCCGCATTCGATCATAAAAAATCCGGTTGCCGGTTAAAAGCTGATCCACCTCTTTGAGGACTTCACGGGTCTTTTTCAGCACGGCCCGGCACTCATTTTCAAATCCTTCAGGCAGGTCCGCCTTCACCCCTCCCACGCGGCCATAGGAAATGGTCAAACGTGCCCCGGTAACGCTCTCGACGAGTTCGTACAACCACTCGCGGGCCTTGACCATGTACAAAAATACCGAGAAGGCGCCCAGTTCCATGGCCGACGCCCCGATACAGGTGAGGTGGTCGGTCAGGCGGGAGATCTCACTCAAAATGACCCGGATATAGTTGCAGCGCTCCGGGACTTCCAGATCCATCAGCGTTTCCACAGCCGCCGCGAAGCCGAAATTGGAGATGAGGGGAGAGACGTAGTTGAGCCGATCGCTGTAGGGAAAGCATTGAGTATAGGTGGATTCCTCGCAGTGCTTTTCAAAGGCACGGTGAAGGTAGCCGATTTGAATATCGGCTTTGCGGACGATCTCCCCATCCAGTTCCGTCTGGATCTGGACGACTCCATGGGTGGCCGGGTGCGAGGGCCCGACGTTCAGAAACATCGTTTTGGTTGTCAGCTCTTTGGTCTCGGTGATGATGCTTTCCTTGTGCTTGTTAGTGCTTGGGACCGATCAAAGGCTGCCGCTTTTGAATCGGGTAGTCCTTTCGCAGCGGATGACCTTCAAACTCGGGATAAAGCAGGATTCTCCGCAGGTCGGGATGGCCGGTAAATTGAATACCGAACATGTCGTAGACTTCGCGCTCATACCAGTTGGCGCCTGCCCAAAGTGAACTGAGGCTGTCTACTGTGGGTTCCGGCTCAGCCACGGGAACCTTGAGGCGAAGCCGAAAGCGGTTGGCCACAGACAAGAAGTGATACACCACCTCGAATCGAGGCTTGCGCTTCCAGTAATCGACTGCGGTGAGGTCCATTAAATAGTTGTACTGGAGCTCCGGGTCCTCTTTTAAAAAGGTGGCGACCGGCAAAAGGGCAGCAGGAGCAATAACAACAGTGTCCTGCTGGAATGGGGAATCGGCCTCGAGAACGTCGCTTTCGAAGCTTGCTTTAACTTTTTGAAGCGTGATACTTGCTTCCATTTACCTAGAAACTACTTTAATTCTTGGTTGGGTTGTGGAGTTTTAGATTTCCTGCTTCTGATTCTGTATCTTTTTCTGCAATAGCATTAACCCCTCGAGAACCGTTTCCGGTCGTGGGGGACAGCCGGGGATGTAGATGTCCACCGGGACGATGTGATCAATTCCTGTGACGGTGGCATAGTTGTTGTAGAAACCTCCGGTACAGGTACAAACCCCAAAGGCCACGACCCACTTGGGGGCACACATCTGTTCGTAGATGTGTACCAGCACCGGAGCCAGTTTTTGACTGATGGTTCCCACCACGAACAACACGTCGGCCTGACGAGGTGAGAAACGCGGGAGTCCGGCTCCAAACCGGTCGATGTCATAATGCGAACAAGCCGTGGACATGTACTCCATTCCACAGCAGGCGGTCACGAAAGGGTATTGGAAGATGGAGTATTTTCGAGCCCACCCCAGCATTTTATCCATCCGGCTGGTGAAGAACCCTGTCTGCGGGCTGCCCTGGAAATCTACTTCCATTGAAGTACCCCTTTTTTAACGGAGTAAAATAGCCCGGAGAGAACAACCAGCAGGAAAACCAGCATTTCCATAAAGCCAAATAATCCCAGTTCCTGGTAAATCACCGACCAGGAAAAAAGAAAAATCAGTTCGATGTCAAAAAGGACGAACAGCAGTGCCACGATGAAGAACTTGACTGAGAAACGGCCGCGCACGATTTCCCGGGGTTCCACTCCGCATTCAAAGGGCATATCGTGGATGCGCCCTTCTCGGCGCGGTCCCAGCCAGTGGCTGATAGCCACCATGCCGCCGGCCGTGATGGCCGCAAAAGACACCAGCACAATAAATCCAAAGTAGTGCTCCATGTCGTCGCTGTCTCCCCTTCAGGCCCTCCAGGCCCGATATTTGGAAGTATAGCAAACCCAGCCGCCAGCCGGCAGGAAGAGAGGACTGAGTGCTGAGGACTGAGGACTGAGCGCAGACGGTAGTCCGGGTGAGGTCCCAAATTCGAAACCTGGAACGTGTTGTCAGCTGTCCGTTATCTCTTGGTCTGCGGTCAGGCGGTCAGGCGGTCAGG
>CBDUTA010000069.1:0-12531 GCA_965369785.1 uncultured bacterium | reverse complement strand
TCTTGGCCTTGATCAGAGAATGTCCCGCCTTCCACATGATCCCACGCCCGCCATGCTTTTCGATGTCATCGTAGAGGTTTTGGGAACACTTGACCTCTCCAATTATGGTTGCTCCGGGTCTTTGGCGCAGGACCTCGCGGCTGTACAGAATCATCAAATAGTCGCCCCAAATCACGTCTCCCTGATCATCCACCACCCCGATACGGTCGCTGTCCCCATCAAAGGCAATTCCCAGGTCCGCCTTCTCCTGCTTCACTTTCTGAATAAGATCCTGCAGGTTCTCCACCACCGTGGGATCGGGATGATGATTGGGGAAATTTCCATCCATAGTGCAGTAAAGTTCAATCACTTCACATCCAAGATCCCTGTAGAACTGAGGTGCTATCAGGGCACTGGTTCCGTTTCCGGCGTCTACAACCACGCGAGAAGGATTGCTCAACTTGCCAAAGGCCTTCGCCAAATAGGCATGGTACTCAGGCAGCAAGGCGACTTCCTCTCTTTCTCCTTCTCCCTCGAGAAAGTCTCCCGACTCGGCGATCTTTCTCACTTCCTGGATTTGATCCCCGTAAATCGTAAGCTTTCCTTTGGCCACTTTAAAGCCGTTGTACTCGGCAGGATTGTGACTGCCCGTGATCATCACACCCCCATCGCAATCGAGACGGTGAAGCGAGAAATAAAGCAGCGGAGTAGGACACACCCCGATGTCCGTTACCCGGCAACCCGTTGAGAGCAGCCCCTCGGTCAACCGGTCCCTCAGTCGTGTCGAACTCAGGCGGCAATCTCTTCCCAGCGAGAGGCTCTTGCAGCCATGCCCCTGCAAATAGGTACCCACAGCACGCCCTAAGGTCACCACACTCTCATCGTTGAGGTCTTTGTCGGCGATTCCCCGAATATCATACTCTCGAAAGATTTCCGGATTCATTCCCACCTTGATGACCTGCTTTCGTCTGTTCTTTTAAGCGCTCCTTGAAATCCTCAATGACATGAACCGGGGTGGGATTCTCACGATTCAAGAAAGCCAGGTAGAGGCTGGCATAATCCCCTAACAGGATCAACGACCACAGACGCTCCAGCCAGGTCTCTCCCTCTGTCCAGAATTCCAGACAGACCTCGGACCGGTCTCCCACCAACCGGCGCGCAATGTCGGTCCGAATCTGCACTTGAGGATGGTCTTCCCGGTCCCGCAAAAATATGGGGATCAGCTGCCGAAGGGCCGGAGCCGGGTGCTTCCAGCCCTCGATTTCATTATGATTCATCTCGGGTAAGGCGCTGGAGTAGGCCAGTTGCTTGGCATTTTCATTAAATTGCCCCCGCCACCTTCGAGAAACCATCTCCAGTCGATCCTGACTTCCGTAAATCACCGGAATTTTCTGGTGAACCTGCGAAGCCAGTGTTTTTGCCGCATTTTCTGCGGCTGGAATTTCCAAGCCAAACCTTTCGATTCGGTTGCCCACCCACTTCACCGAACGGCTGATCTGCTCGGAACGATCTGAAACCAAGCCTACCCGGCTCAAAACGATAATCAGGGGAATCGCCAAATACCCCAAGGCCGTCCGAGGGGGAAGACCTCCCGGAATCTGCAGCAAGGGGTAGTGATATTGATCCGCGTCACTCTGCAACTGCCCATTGCTGCTCAGGCAGATTATCGAACATCCTGCCTTGCGTGCCTCATGGAAGGCCGAGAGCGTTTCCTCAGTATTTCCCGAGTAACTACAAATCAAAGCCAGTGTCTTCTCATCGGCAAACCCGGGAACAGAGTAGTTGCGGTGAACAGAAAGGGGAACTTTCAAATCGGTTCCCAGGTACGCACTCAGAAAGTCTCCGGCAATGGCCGATCCCCCGAGCCCGCAGACCAGCACCTTTTGAATGGTTTTGGGAACAGGGATGTCCGCTTTCAGCCCGATCTCCAGAGCTTCCTCCAGTTGCCGATCCAAGGAATTGAGAATCCCCAACATCCCCTCGGTATCGAGCCTTCCAATCGCCTCTAAATCATCCAGCAAGTTACTCATCCTACAGATACTCGTCCCAGCCCAGTTTTTTCAGCTGCTCAACCACCTGCTTCACTTCCTCGATGCGTTCTCTGGCACAGATCAGCAGGGCATCCGGAGCGTCCACCACCACCAGATCCTCTACTCCCACCAGAGCGATCAATTTGCCCTCCGAGGCGTAGAGAACACTATCACGACTGTCGATATTGACGTAGGGACGGTTGGATATGACCCCTTTCTCATCGCTTTTTTCAACCTGTTCCAATGCCCTCCAGTTGCCCACATCACTCCATCCCAGTTTGCAGGGGAGCACCGCGATTTTCTCTGCCTTCTCCATGACACCCACGTCGATGGAAGTCTTCTCAAGCCCCGAGTAGATCTTTTCCATACTCACGGGGTCCTCCCAACTTCCGTCAATTTCCATCAGGGCCCGGTACAACTCGGGCATATGCCTTTCCATCTCAGTCAGAATCCTGTCTATGGACCAGACGAACATTCCGCTGTTCCAGTAATACTGGCCCTCTTGCAAGAACTGCTCCGCCCGGGAACGATCCGGTTTCTCGGTAAATCCGGCCACTTCATGAGCCGCACACCCGGCAAATTCTCCCAGGAGATCCCCTTTCTGCACATATCCGTAGCCTGTTGCCGGATAGGAGGGATGGATGCCAAAGGTCACCAACCAGCCCTCCCTTGCAAGCTCCTGCGCGGCCTGGAGAACCTGATGAAACTCGGCCACATCCTGAATGACGTGATCGGAGGGAAAAACCGACATCACTTCATCGGGAAAATGACGCCTCAAATAGAGGGCTGCCAATCCGATACAGGGAGCTGTATTTCGGGCTGAGGGCTCGACGATAATCTGATCTTCCTGGAGCTGATCCAACTGCTCGCGAACCTGCTGGACGTACCGCTGGCCACACACCACGTAGACGTCTCCCTCTGCAAGGTAGGGTTGAAACCGAGCCGCAGTCTCCTGCAACATCGTTCCAGAGCCGCCAATCTCCAGGAACTGCTTGGGTTTTCCTTCCCGGCTCACAGGCCAGAAACGAGTTCCCTGGCCTCCCGCCATGATGACTGCTTTCATGGTCGGCCACCGGAGTGGCCGACCACCTGACCGCCTGACCACCTGACACTAGATAACTGGTTCATCTCCTCAAACTCGGTCCGGGACTCGGAGTTGTAGGTTCTGGGGTCTCCATTTCGTCTTCCGTCTCCGGTTCTTCTGTCTCCTTTACTTCTGTCTCCTGCTCTCTAGTCTCCTGCTCTTTAAAATATCGCTTGGCCAGAGACACGAGGTCCTCCCGTTTAACCCTTTTGAGCGTCGTGAGATACTGCTGGGTGGGGTCGACTCCCTCTTGAGTTAACACATGGTACCCCAGCTCGACGATATAGTCCTCTCCCGATTGTTGTCGAACGTGAGTCCTTGTGATCGCACCCACCACGGCATTGAGAAAATCCGCCTCTCGCAGTTGGACCTGCTCGAGCTGACTCAAGTGCTGGAATAACTCGTCGCGAGCGGCTTTTCCCTTTCCATCCAGGGCAGCAAAAGAAGCGAAAAGAGCTCCCCCAATAAGGCCTGTCTGATGGAACATTCTGAGTTGATAGGCCAGGCCCTGGTCTCGAAGGGCACTCGAAAAGCCACCGCCTGGACGAAACAAGGCCCCTTCCAGGACATCGACGATGGCCTCGTCCCGTGTTCCCCTGGCCGGTCCGGAAAAGGCCATCACCACCTCATTCGCCTCTTGTTCGAAAATTAGCCCTCCCTTGGAATTCGACAGATCTTTCTGCTGGGATATCTCTCTTTTGACGGCCTTACGAACTTCATAGCTGGAGTCGCTCAGCGTGGAGACAAAATCCCGCAAAAAGGAGGTTCCTTCAATATCTCCATGGACCACAATCCAGGGATGGACTCCCGTTATTTCACTCTCCACCCAAGTTTGAAGAGATTCCAGGGACATGCCGGCAATACTCTCCAACGTCCCGTATCGATCCAAGCCATAGGGGTGGGCGCCAAACACCTGTTTTCGCGTCAAATCCAGGAGACGCCCAAATCTGCTCTCCTTCTCCCTGTTCAGGAGTGCCCGGACCTCCTGCCGGGCCAGGACAAGATCCTCTTCCCTTACCGCTGCACTGCGCGTCCAATCGATCAGGGTTTCAAACACCTTCTCCAGGTAGGGCGAGAGAACGATGGCCTGAAAGCCAAAAAAATCGGTTTCATTCACGACCCTGATTTCAACTCCCAAACGCTCCAACTCAATCCAGGAGAGGGAATCCTCACCAGAGACCACGTTTCGAAGCAAGGCTCGAAGCATCAATTCAGTAATCCCGGAGTTGTGGGTTGATTCCTTGATTCGACCTCCCGGAAAGAAAAACCCAAGATGGGTAAGAGGAAAGGCATGCTCCTCCCTGAAATGAACCACGGGCCCTCGTAGAATCGATGTTTTCTTGAGATCAAACTTCAGGTGGCTGGGCCTGAATGGTGGGGGCTGGAAGCTGGACTGGGTTTCGGCGACCCGAAAAGGGTCTTCTTCTTCCCCACTTTTCTTCACAACGCTGGGCACCAGGAGGCGCAGAGTTTCCAACAAGGTCTGAGAAGTAAAGTGACGCGATTCGGCATCCTGGGGAAAGTATTCCAGCAGCGAAAGATTGGAGTCGGTCAAATAGCGTTCCAACACATCGCTGACTTGTTTGGAGGTGATCTGGGTAAGCAGCGCCACCTCACGATCACGCTGAAGGTAATCTCCCAGCGCCTCAGAGCGGGCCAGTGAGTTGGCTCGCTGTTCAAGCCTTTGGAGTCCCAGATAGTGATCCTTCAACAAGAGTGCTTTAGCGCGGTCCAACTGGGCGATCGGAATTCCTCGTCGTTTGAGTATCTCCAGTTGGGCCAGCACCTCAACTTCCGCACCATCGACCCTTTGCAAATGAGGAGTCACCAGGAAAAACAGAGTTCCTTTGCGCTGAAGAGCCTCCACTTCCACTCGAATATCAGCGGCCGTGCCGCCCTCCCCGAGCATCGACTGCTTCAAAAGTGCACCACGCCCTCGCCCCAAAATGTAGGAAAGGACCAGCAGTGGATAGTAATCATCGTGCTCAAGCCCCGGAATCCGATAGGCGAAAAGTAAATAGGGCTGCAGGTGGTCCCCACGCAGGTGAAGATACCGAAAGGAGGTTTGCCCGACCGTCGATGGATCAGCAAAGTCCTCTTTTGAAGCCCGGGGGGCTTCCTTCGATGATCTCAAGGAACCATAAAGTTCCACCACCCTCTCCAGGATCCTCTCCCGGAGCACTGCTCCTGAGACGACCAGAATGACATTTCCAGGGTGGTAATGGGCTTCATGAAAACGAGTCAGCTGCTGAAGGGTCGAATCCGTTTGTGTCAGAGCAGTGAAGCTTTCCTGCAAAGAAAGCAGCCCTCCCCATCGCTGCTCCGGATAGGTCAACTCCAGAAGTTTTTGCCTGGCAAAGACCTGTGGCACATCCAGCTGCAGAAGTCTCTCGTTCAAGAGGATTTCTACCTCCCGGCCGATGGCACCTAAATCAATTTCAGGAGACTGCAGCAATTGGGCGTGAAAACCCAGAATTTTCTGAACATTTTCAGTCGCAACAGTAGACGAAAATTGAGTGCTGTCGTAGTGGGTGGAGATCCTCACCACGGCTCCCAATCCAACCATCTCCGAAACCACTCCGCTTCGATACCTATGGAGCCGCTCGAGAAGGTGACTGACTCCGATGTTTCCTGCCTCTTCTTGTGAGTAACCTGTCCGGACATAGGTCAACACGGTCGCCAGCGGATTCAGCGCCTGTTCTTCGATCACAATCGTCAGGCCGTTTCGCAGGACGACTCGAGTTAAATTCCCCTTGTCTTCCCTGAACTGAAATGCCTTGAAATACTCTGGAGTCTGAATGGCTCCAAATGGACTGATGGTCAGAATTTCGGCTTCCAGGGAGACCATCGACACCCCGGAAAACAGAAGGAGGATCAGCCACTTCATACCCGAATCGTATCAACTCCAGAGACGGAAAAGCAATGAAGTGGGACTTTCCAGGTGAACAGGTTTTCTGTATGGTAGGGGTAAAAGGGCGGGAAATGAAAACCAAGGAGTTAGAACAGCAGCAAATCATCCAGGGACTCAAGAATGCTGATTCAGATGTCATTGATGACTTTATTCAGCAGTTCTCTCGACCTCTCTTTGGCGTGATCCTCAATTACACGAAGAATCCGCCTGATGCCGAGGAGATACTGCAAGACACCTTGCTCAGGGTCATTCGAAAGATCGATACCTTTCGCCAAGAAAGCGACATCTGGCCCTGGATGAAGCGGATCGCCATCAATAACTCCATCATGTGGCTGAGAAAACGCCGAGCCAGTCGTGGACGGGAGCTCCAATTGGAGGATTTCGCTCCCGCCTTCTCCGAAGATGGCCACCTTCACGGTTCGTTCTTCCGCTGGTCGGTGGACCCGGAAGATGTCATTCTGAATGCAGAACTGGCAACCCAGCTTTACGAGGCCATCCAGTCGCTACCCTTTGAATATCGTGCCCCGCTGGTTTTGAAAGATACCGAAGGGTATCCGATCAAGCAGATTGCCTCCCTACTCGGACTCAAAGAAGCCACAGCCAAGACTCGAATTCACCGGGCTCGGCTCGCCGTGCGCAGGAAATTGGCAAACTATCTTGAGGGAAGAAAATGAAAAGTGTTTTGAAATGCAAGGATTGTGTTGACTTGTTGATCGATTACCTGGAAGAAAATCTCGATTCTGAGGCCCAGCAGAAACTGGACCAACATTTAACTTCCTGTCCTCCCTGCCTCAATTTCCTGGAGTCCTATCGAGACTGCTCAAAGATGGCCCAGCAACTGCGAGATCAGCAAGTGGAAATCCCGCAGGAACTGGAGAACCGTCTCAAGACCTTCCTGCAGGAACAGATGTAAAAACGGCACCCAGCAGGTCACACCCTGGATCTGGTGAAATGTCTTGTGACGATCCGTTCTGAAATGAAGGCGGCCACGGTCGCCGTGGGACCACCATAACCCTGGCTGGCGCAACGCGGAAGGATGCTGGCGTCGCAAAGGAAAAGATTCTCAACGTCGTGCGATTCGCCATACTGATTGACAACCGAACTCTTGGGGTCCGTTCCCGCTCGACAAGAGCCTGCCCAGGCAAAAACCCCCGGTAGACGGATGGGTCGCGTATCACTAATGACTTCCTTCGCCTCCATAGCACGCAGGATTTCTTCCGCCATCTTTCTGCCTTGGTCAAAAACTTTTCTGATGCTGGGATGATTGATCTCGTAAAACAGCTCCGCTCTGATATTGGTCCTTCCCAATACCTCTGTGGGACGCACAACGACAACGGTCAGTCGTGCCCTTTTCATGAGTTCATCCCGGTGAACCGACGGCACCGAAGGATTACAAATCTGGCCCATAAAATTCTTGTGGTCTCGGCCGAACTCCGGGGCCTGGGCATGGAGAGCCACTTGATGAGGGTGCCCGACTTGGGGAGGAAAGGAGCGAAACTGAATTCGCTCAGACACTCTATCCGGGCGTGTGTCATGGAAAAGGTGATAACCCCCGTCGTGGAATTCGCCATCACTCATCGGCTGATCAAAAATTCCATAGACGTTCAGGGGGCCGGGGCGAGCATCGACGTTGCGACCCACGTTGGCATTTTCCACGACTAGATTGTTTCCAAGATCCCGGCTAGATCCATAACCAGAACGCATCAACAACACGGGAGTCCCCAGAATTCCGCAAGAAACAATGATTCTGTCAGCCCTCAGAACATTCTCACTCCCCTTTTGAATAAAGCTAATGCCCGTTGCCCGTTCCTTCTCGATGATGATCTTTTGAACCTCTGCGTCAGGGATAATCTCAACACCGTTCTGTTCGGCTATGGGGAGATACGACACAAAACTCCCCCCACGGGCGTCGTACTTGCACATGTCTATGGCATCGCAGAACCCACTCAACAAACAATTCCGCTTGGCGACAGTCGTGGGGCTGACCTCAAATCCCAGATCCTTTCCAACCCGGCCAATATCTAGATCGAACCTACTGAGAAGTTGACGGGGGCGCTCGTGGATGCTGAACATGCGGACGATCTCCTGAGCGGCCGCCTTCATCTTGGCCTCAGTCCAGTCAACACCCGTCTCTCTTTGCCAGGCCAGGTAGTCTACAGAATGAGGATCCCGGGTCTCCGCTCCGTAGTGAAGCGAACCCCCTCCAACGATCGATGAGGCAGGAATACCAAAGGTATTGGGACCGTTAGGGCCCTTCGGGTAAACTCCCATCACATAGCGTCCACCCTCTCGAAACTCGCTTATTATATTAGTAAACATCCGCCGGCGGACGGGGTGACCATAGCCGGGTCTGGGTTCACCCTTCAGGTACGGACCTCGTTCCAGCAAGGCCACTCTAAGTCGCCCTCCAGTTGTCGGGTTAACTCCTTTTTCCGCAATCTTGGCCGCCACAATGATGCCGGCCATACCCGCCCCGACTACCGCCACATCATAAGGACCGGTCGTTTGGACAGCCATCGTCACCTCCTGATTGAAAACGAAAGAATGTTCTTTGGGCCTCCCATGCTACACGCCTGAGAAGTTCCTCGGGAGTCGCCCCTGAAAATCAGCTCTACTTCTTTTGCCTCGTCTTGATGAATGTTAAGCTTTCACTAATGAGAAGGCAATATCAAGAATAAAAAGTAGAAACATAGGAGCTTGCTTTTTTGAAGCTAGCCCGAATGATGCATAGGGTTAGGATTTTCAGGTTGGAACGGGTGAAGTAAACTTCACATTCACTGCCCACTGGTCTACCGGGCGAGAACTCCACCGATGACCCCTATCGCTAACCTGTTATATACTGACCGCTTATTCGCCTTGGGCGGTTAGCTCAGCTGGCAGAGTGCCTCCCTGACAAGGAGGAAGCAGGATGCGCAGTTTCTAGTGAGTTCCAGTGTTTGCGTGTTCTAAGCGTGAAATTCAGCGATCCAAAGATATGCCCGGTTAGCTCAGTTGGCTAGAGCATCTGGCTTACATCCAGGGGGTCGGGGGTTCGAGTCCCTCACCGGGCATTCCTGAGTATTCTGGGCGGCTTTTGCCCTTTCCCATCTCTTCCCACCCATCTGAGGTATCGGAACGCTCCAAATCTCTTGTTTTTGTGGAGGTTTAACGCGAACTGTTAGAAATGGAAGAGATGGGGAACTCACCCCGATCTTCCCTGAGTATCCACTTTTTTCCCCATCACCTCTTTGTCGGACCTCATTCGGTGCCAGCCCGAGAAAAAAGGTTTTATCCGTAGGGGTTTAGACCTTCATTGTGGGCCTGTCCCACTATTCCCCATCCGGTCTCTGGACTCCAGTTCCAGACTTGCCTAAAAGTGGGGCGTTTGCCCCACTTGCGTGCCAGATACCCCACTCTTCTGCAATCTCTCCTCGTTCCTGCTGGGTCCTCCAATGGTTGTGGGCCGCTCTTTCCCGACAACTCTTGACACAGGATGTGAGGTGGCACGAAAATTGCTCCTTCTCCGAGGATGAAAGAAAAACCGATCGCTAAGAAACTGCTCCGCCTCAGGAAGAAGACTTCCTGGAGCTGGGAGTAGATGTGCCGTGTGTTCCATCGAGTGATGGCTCAGGAAGTTCCATCCCACACCACTCTATTCAGGTATGCAACAGGTAAAATCAAGCGGCCACATGTCGTTATAGAGCGATATGTGCAACAGGCGATACAAAAAGTAACCGTTGAGTTAAGCCAGAAGTAAGATTAACCCCAGCAAAACCGAATCGACCCGGAGTCACGTTTCCTTGATGTCCAGGCGGAGGAAAACCCGCAGAGGCATACAAGCTCACAGGAAAAATGGGCTCTTGCTTGGGATGCGGGCAGGGATAACTCTATTAGGCATCCTTCACCCAGGACCTGCCTACTTATCGGCGTTCGTCACACCCGTTTACATCATCCAGTCTAGAGCCGCTCGATGACTTCAGCGGATTGTTTTTCGAAACGATAGGAGAAACATACCCCCAAGGCATCTTCTCTCGGGAGTCTTTCGGAAACGGATTCTGCGGCGAATCGGGCCATTCTGAGGGCGAGATCGTCTTCCCGTCCAACACCAATGATCGCCCACCGCTGATGAGTGGCGGACGCTTGGAACGATCGATAAGCTCAATACCGAACCGCCTGGCCGCAGCGACCGGTCGGGGTCCAACAATGGCGTTGGCGCCGCCTTCCGGATTGTCCGGAACGTTCTCAATAGTATAGACGCGGCCACCAACCCGATTTTTTCCTTCCAGGACCAGGACATCGATCCCCTCGTCCTGAAGGACAAGTGCCGCGCTGAGTCCGGACATTCCGGCGCCAATGATGATGACATCCGCCGAGGTTTGCCCCCACGCAAGTTTGGGCGTAGCAAACGCCAACGAGACTGCCGCCGTACTTTGTATAAACCGTCGACGAGAGACTCTTTTGGGTTTCATGTTGCCTTCTGGCTTCTACCAGAACCCTGTGCTCAACGTTACCCTCAGAGGCTACTCAAGACCATGTCAGAAGAGCAAAAGGAGTCGTCCGGGGATGAGAAATAAACTATCTTTCTAACTCCCCAAGGTGCAAGGGCTGCATGGGTGAATAATGCTGATGAACGATTTTCCATCGGCCACCCTGCTTAATCCAGATGCGCGTGGCCCGATTTCGGTGGGGCATAATCGTGCCTGCCCGTGAGGTGGACGATCCCGTCGTATAAGAGGTTTCAACGGCAAACATGTTGCCATAGACCTCCACCTCAGAATGCCGGGGCTGATTATAATTGTTTCTGAGGCCACCCTTAACCCTGCGTTCAAAGCTTTCCTTGCGTCCTTCAAGAGAAGTGGTTCGCCCCAGGAGCCCTCCGCCAGCAGAAAAGATTGTGTTTCCGGCCGCGTAGAATTGGGTGTAAGCCTCTGCATCCGCCACATCCGTGGAGTTAAGTAGAACATAAAATTCGTGTACCGCCGCCTTCACATCCTCCACATCATCGGCTAGAGCTGGAGTTGTCAGGAACAGGCCGATTCCAAACAGTGTGATCACCAAACTTTTCATCTTGCTTTCCTCCTTTGGTTGTTGGTATTGGCTTGATGCTAATACCTGGAGGAGGGGAAGGCAATGGGAATCGTGCAAGCCGTAGGGAGCCTCACGGCTTGATCAGCCAGGATGGATTTCCTGTCCCAGGAAGATGGCTTACCGGGTCCCACAGACCTCAACCGCACTCGATTTTCCCGCAAAGACGGAACCGGTTCTACCCTCCTGAGCCCTTTTGCAGAGATTTTTCGCATCTCTATGTATGAAACCAGAAAGCGAAGAAGCACCACGCTGGGCTTCAAGAGGAATTCCGCTGGGATCTATCCTGGCCTGCCTGTTATGGCTTCTCCTACTCTTCATGCTGGTGTGGTAAGAAACGGCCCTTACAATCAGGACCTACGGGATTGTCGTGACAGTCATCACCACCCTGTAAACTAGGGTTTAGGTACACTTCTGCTGTTGTGAGGTGCGTGATTTCACGCCCTTCTTAATCTATATCAGGACCTGAAGAATCGTTACCCTCTCTTCAGGTCCCCTTCTCTTTTTCGAAGATCTTCCCAGAGATTTAGAAAGACCTGTCCGGGTATCGAGATGAACGCGACTGCTGTACTAATCTTACTTGCAATCATTGCTGTGTCCTTCATTCTCGTTGCTTGGAATCGGACCAAGGCATCCGCCCGTGTACAGACCCAGGGAAGCCAAAACAGCGCAAGACCTGTCCCGGCCCAGCCGGTCATTGTTCGACCTGAGGTGGTGATTCACTACGACATCGATATCCGTGGCGAACCCCCGTTGGCCAGAGAGAAAACGATGACGTTAAGAAATAGTGGTTCGCCTGCCTTTAAAGTTCAGATCCAGGATATCGCATACAAGAACTTTGTAGCGAAGTTCCCTCCAGTCTCTGAAGTGACCCAAGGGGAACACCAGTCGGTCCAAGCCGAGATTTACCACAACAATCAGACCGCCGGATTGCTACGGCACGACTTCGTTCGCATCCTGGAAGAAAAAACACAGGACACGGATAGTAGGAATCCAGTCTGTCTGGAAGCCCGCGTTTTATACGAAGATGCACAGGGAACGAAGTTTTGCTCTTTACACGACATTGAATATGGTCCTGAGGCGAAGAAGGTCAAAACATCCCTGAAACGAAACGGCCCAGCCGAAAATTAGGTAGGGTTAAGCGAATCGGGCGTCATGGCTTGACGGGCATCGCAATTTACGCAGTGCCTTTGCTTCAATCTGACGAATCCTCTCACGGGTGAGAGAGAATCTTTGACCGACCTCCTCGAGAGTGTGTTCGTTGCCAATCCCGATGCCGAATCGCATGCGAATGATCTCCTCCTCACGGGGAGTCAGAGTCTCCAGGACAGCCGCGGTGTGATCCTTCATGTTGATATTGATCACGGCTTCGTCAGGGGAGATAGCGCCTGAGTCCTCAATAAAATCGCCCAGGTGGCTGTCCTCTTCTTCTCCGACTGGAGTCTCCAGCGAGATCGGTTGCT
>CBDUTA010000068.1:0-12583 GCA_965369785.1 uncultured bacterium | reverse complement strand
GGAGCGAGGAGGAGGCGATGCAGGGACATCGGCGACGACGAGCGACACAGAGATCACCCGCAACCTCCATCAGCCTAAAGGGTGGCGGCGGGACGGCGGCGATTTCTTTGTCTCTCCTCCTCCACGATGTCACTGACATCGCGTCGTCGTCACTTCGCGAACTCGACGCCGTCGCACTCGCCACAAACGCCACCGTATTTATGAAACGAGGCACTCAGTGTGAGAAGATGATGGACTCAATGATTGATCTTGACCATCCTGAAATTGCGTTTGCGGTTGGGGCCTTGAAGGAAGCCGCCCAACTGGCAAAAAGAATACAGCGTGAGATGGCTCCCGCAGCCCTGACCAAAAAAGACAAATCACCCGTTACGGTGGCTGATTTCGCTGTTCAGGCTCTGTTGGGGCGAGCACTGGAAAGAGCTTTCCCGGAAGACACGCTGGTGGCCGAAGAAGATTCCGCAACGCTCCGCAGCACCCCACAACAAGACATTCGGGACCAGGTGGTGAAATCCGTCGCCCACAGTGCGCCTGAAGCCACTTCGAAACAGGTTGACCAGTGGATCGATCGAGGCGGCAAAGAATCTGGCCATCGATTCTGGGCACTGGATCCCATTGACGGCACCAAGGGTTTCTTGCGGGGCGATCAGTACGCCGTGGCACTGGCACTGGTAGTGAAGAGTAAGGTTGAGATTGGTGCTCTGGCATGCCCCCACCTGGAGGGTGGCTCCCTGATCATCGCCGTACGGGGACAAGGGTGCTGGAGAACTCTCTTAAACGGTCCTGAAGGATTTGAAAAGCTCCGGGTGTCTCAATGTGAAGACCTCACCCAGGCACGCCTCCTGCGATCGTTTGAGGCTGAGCACACCAACGTGGGTCAACTGGATGAACTGATGCGGGCCATAGGAATCCATGCCCAGCCTGTGCTCATGGATAGTCAGGTTAAATATGCTGTCCTGGCCGAGGGCACGGGTGACTTGCTCTTTCGCCTTCTCTCCCCGGCTTTCCCGGATTACCAGGAGAAAATCTGGGATCAAGCCGCGGGATCTCTGGTGATCGAAGAGGCGGGAGGACGAATCACCGATCTGGATGGGAAAGGCCTGGATTTTTCGGTGGGACCCGTCTTAACCCAAAATCGAGGAGTCGTTGCCTCCAACGGTCATTTGCATGAAGCGGCTCTCCAAGCGTTGCGGGCACACTGAAACAGTCGACGGTCTAGTGAAGATAGCCGGGGAATTCGGTTTCAAACTCCGGATAATAGGTGGAGATCGCAGTGATGTCGAAACGAGTCAAAATAGACTCCTGGGGTTCCCGTTCCAGCAGGAATTCGAAGGCCGCCTCCACACAGTGTTCAGAGCTCACCTGACTTCCAGTCAGAGCCTCGTACGTGAGTTGGCTCATGGTGACCTTATGCAGAGTTTCACCCCCGCTCCCTCTCACCGTGACGGCGAATTCAAAGGGATCATCCAAGTTGGTTTGTGTGACCTTCACTTTGCTGTGTTTGCTCACGATGTCATTCCAAACGAAATTGTACCCCAAACAGACTATCCGGTCACATAGAAACAGGGAAAGGCTCTCAAAGCGCAGCCCACCACCAGCAAAAAACTGGCCGCTAAAAGAAGCGGCAGAGAGAGGGCCTGGTTGCGAAGGTACTCGGTGATCTGCACAGGATTCCTTTCCAGACGATCGATCTGCCGGGAAACTTCTCTCAGTTCTTCGACGTGCAAGGCGTTAAAGTAGTCTCCACCCGTCTCACGAACCACACTCGTTAAAGCCCCCAAGACCGATTCAATGGGCACACCCACACCCACAAAGTAAACTCGGGTCCTGTTTTGCCGGGCCCTTTCCAAAGGGCGGTCGGGTCTCCGTCCGTAGTTGTGTTCCGCATCTGTAAAAACGATGATGGCTTTCCCTTCTCTGTCCTCATCAGAACCAAAAAAGGAGAGCAGATCGTTGGAGAGGCGCAAACCCTCGCCTACAGAGGTCAGGCCTTCGCCGATGAGCGTATTCCCGTCTACCATCTCGATATATTCAGAAAGGACCTGGTGGTCGGTCGTCAGCGGATTGACCAGGTAAGCGTTGGCCGAGAAGACCACCAACCCGATTCGATCCTGGGGTCGACTGTGAATGAAATCCAGAGCGACCTCCTTCACCGCCTCCAGGCGGTTCAACCCGGGATCGGAGACGGCCGAGACCGTCGCCGAAGGGCCCTCAACGCTCTTTTGCATGCTGGCGGACAAATCAATGCAGAGAACTAAATCTAAGGCACGAACAGTGGTCTGCCTCTGCCCGATCGGTAATACCGGCTGAATGAACACGCCCACAAGAAGCAAAATAATGGCCCATTCGATCAGGCGGGGAATGTAGAGCCAGTAGGGAGGCTTCCGAAATCCGAAAGCCACGAAGCGATCCGTCAAGGGATGCTCCAAAGTGCGGCGCCAGAAGCGGCTACGAAAAATCGAAACCACCACCGGAATCAGTACCAGGAAAAGAAGCTCGGGACGCAGAATTTCAATGGAGTTCATGGCGACTCGGGTGACCTGGATTGGACCAGATTCTCCGCCTGGGAGCAAAGATCCTCCAGATCGGGCACGGGCGGAGCCGCACCATCAAAAAACAAGCGATCGCAGAGCTCCAAAACGGTTTCCACCCGTGAGGCGAATTCCGGATCGGTACTCCCCTGCAACTCCTCTCGAACCTCTTCCGGGGTCAAGGCCTGCGAGAAAAATCCATACCGGGACTGCAGGTAACGACGTACCACCTTAGAAACCTCAAGATAAAGATCTCTATCTTGCCCCTGTGAAGGACCCTTTTGCTGGATCTGGCGAAGAGAATGCAGGGTCTGCTTCTGCAGCCGCTCCAGTTGATCGGGTTGCTCCTCTTGCTTCAGCCGGGTGTAACGAACTGCGGCAACGATGAACCCGGCCACCACAAGAAGCAGCACACCGGCGGAGAGAGCAGGCAGAATCAGATCGCTCCTGGGGAAACGGAGTAATCGGACTGAACCGCGCAAACGATCCCCTTCCCCCAGCAGAGTCGATTGAAGCTGGATCCGCTGGGGCGGCACCCTCAGAGCCCTGGCTGGAATGTCCTGCTGGGTGTCGGCACCTGCCTGAGACAACGACTCGCTGGGATAGTAAAACAAGGTCAGGGAGGGGATCTCCATAACTCCCGGTGGTTCGTAACAGACCAGGCTGAGAACCAGGTTCAGGAGTGTTTCCTCTCCCACAACCTTCTGCTCGATCTGAAATTCGACCAGTTCAAAAGGACGAACAACCAGCCTTTCTTCGAACTCCTGGGTCACAAAGGAAAAGTCGTTGCTGAGCCGAACCGTGATTCTGTACTCAAAAACATCTCCCACGTAGATCGCCGTCTTACTGAGCAGGGTGACCAGATCAATGGGAGAAGAAGCAGATTCCTCCTCACTCTGAGGTACTGCCCACCCCAGGCTAAAAAACAAGCACAAAAGCGGAATCCAACTGAGCCTCATGAAAGCCTTCTCCGTCGGAGGAAATGTTCCAATAAGCGATCGACAAAGTTTTCATCCCCCGTGTCGATCCAGAGGGAATCGAGACTCATCGAATAGAACATGGAAGTCAAGTTCTCCTTTCGACGCTCGATCTCCCGCTGGTACCGGTTCGCATTCTCTTTGGACCAGTAGGACATCCAGCGGCGACCACTCTCGGAATCCTCGGTCAGGTGCAGACCCGGGAGCTTCGGAACGGCTCGTTCGAGAGGATCCTCGATCACCACCGGAATCAAGTCGTGGTGCCGGGCCAAATAACGCATCTGCGGGTTTTCAAACATCTGCTCAAGCGAGATGAAATCACTCAAGAAGAAAATGAGGGAGGTTCCCTTGATTCTCTTCCGCAAGGTTTCGGCAATGTCATCAAACCGGGTGGGACGTCGGGAAGAGCGAGAGCGAGGAATGAGACGAAGGATATCCCAGGTCACCACCCGACTCTGCCTGGGTGCCAGACAAGACTCCACCTGGTCGGAAAAGCTGAGAAAACCCACTTTCATGTGCAGTTGAGAAGCTGAAAACCCCAACACCGCAGCAACTTCTGTCATGACGTCCGACTTGCTGCGTTGGCCTGATCCAAAAAACATGGATGAAGAGAGGTCGCAGACCAACCAGACGTTGACCTCTTTTTCGGCCACAAATTGCTTCACATAAGGATACTGGAATCGCGAAGTGACGTTGCAGTCGATGCGCCGATAGTCATCCCCCCGCTGATATCTCTTATGTTCGCGAAACTCAAATCCGGTTCCCTTCAGAGAACTCTCGTACTCTCCAAGAATATGGGCCTGAATCCGTTTTCTGGTATAGATCTCGACGAACTGCAACCGCTCCAGAAGCTCATCCGAGCTGTTTCGTTTCTCCTGGCTATTCATAGAGAGGAACATGCTTGAGCATCTCAGTAACGATTTGCCCTCCACTGACCCCCTGGGTTTCCGCCCTGATGGTACGGATGATTCGATGTTGGAGAGCCTCCACGGCGATGGCCTTTACATCGGTTGGCAAAACGTACTCCCGTCCGGCCATGAAGGCGTGAGTGCGAGCCAGGGCCAGGACATGCTGAAGGGAGCGCGGAGAAACTCCGTGAAGCACCATCTCCCGTACCACGGTCGGGACCTGGTCCTCTTCGCTGCGAGTCATTCTGCCCAATCGGACAATGTATCGATGCACCTGCTTCTCCACCGACACCTGGCCGGTCAGATCCTGGATCCGACCCACTTCCTGGGGAGTGATGACGGGAAGAATCTCCTGCTCCACCAGTCGCATCTGGAGAATTTTCTCTTCATCTTCCGGGCCCGGGTAAGGGACCACAATCTTCATGGAAAAACGGTCCAATTGGGCCTCAGGCAAGACATAGACCCCTTCCTGCTCCAGTGGATTCTGGGTGGCCAGAACCCAGAAAGGCTCGGGCAGCCCAAAGGTTTCTTCCCATATCGTCACCTGACGCTCCTGCATGGCCTCCAGAAGGGCACTCTGAGTCTTGGGAGTCCCCCGATTGATTTCATCCGCCAGAACGATGTGAGCAAAAATGGGGCCCTTCTCGGTACTGAAGGTAGAGGAAGAAGTCTCATAGACCCGTGTCCCGATAATATCTCCCGGCAACAGGTCAGGGGTGAACTGGATCCGTTGAAACTGGGCATCAATAGCCCGGGCTATAGCGGTGACCGCCAGAGTCTTGGCCAGGCCCGGCACTCCTTCCAAAAGCACATGTCCACATCCGGCCTTCTCTCCGCCGCGGCCTTTGAATGAATAGGGAATCTTGGAAAACAGGGCAATCAGAAGCTTGTCGATCAGACCGGATTGCCCGATGATCACTCGTCCAATGCTCTCGTGGATGGCCACGATCTGAGCTTCCGCTTCTTCCCTGGTGAGAACCACTTCTTGTTCTAATACCTCAGCGTCAAGACCAGCAGTTGGGAAAGGAAAGCAAACCCAACAAAATAATAAAACATCGCTCGTCTGGAAGAGCCCACCTGATAACCCGTGATTTCGCGCTCCGCTTTCAAAATGGATTCCAAAGCGGCCTCCAACTTCACTCCCGAACTGGCCTGAAAGAACTGTCCACCCGTTTGCAGCGCGATCTCCTTGAGCGTATCGACGGTCAGCTTGGAAACCAGCCGCACTCCATGGTCGTCCTCAAGGTAACCCGGCTTCCCCTCCTCGTCAATCAGGGGAATCTGCCCTCCTTGTGAAGTCCCTACGCCAATGGTGTGAACCCGGATGCCGCGCCTGGTAGCCTCCTGGATGGATGTTTCCAGACTTTCTCCGTGATCTTCGCCATCGGAGAGCAAGACCAGCAAATTCCCGGTCTCGGGTCGGAGCCGATCGGATTCTTCCTTCTGCTCCTGTTTTTCCAGAACCTGCAGGCCACTACTGAGGGCAACACCAATATCGGTTCCGTAGAGGATCCGCCGATCGGGACGCAGGAAATCCAGGTAAAAAAGAAGGTTCTGAGGATCGGAGGTTAAATAGGAAAGGATGACACTCGATTCCGAAAAGGAGACCAGACCAAAACGGACCACCTCGGTCTCTCTCTGAACGAATTGGTGGATGACCTCTTTGGCCCTCTCCATCCGGGACGGCCAGACATCCTGAGTGTTCATTGAAGGTGAAGCATCCAGCAGGAAGACCAGATTCTTCTGCCGAAACTGAGGATTCTCGGTAATTCGCAGCAAGTAGGGGTCAGCCAAAGCCACGGACAGACAGATAAAACCCAGGACAACCAGCAGCGCCGAGAGAAAATCGCACCGCCCCGGTGGCAGAAGCGCCGAGAAGGACGGTTTGGCCCACATCCTGCGAACACGATCGCCCACTGAAACATACCGACTCAGGAAAACCCACAGAAGGGGCAGCAGGACGAGCAACCACAGGTACACAGGCCGGTCAAAGTACATGGGATCATTTCCTCATCTCAGGAGGAAGCACTTTCTTTCGCCGTGGCATATCGGTTCGCATCTTATCCAGCAACAACTCAAGCTCGTCCTCTGAATGGGAATCGCCCTCCTGAAGCTGGGCCAGAAGCTCGTTCACATACTCGAAGTTGTATTTGGCATCCCAAAAGTCGGCATCCCAGCGGAGAGTTTCCAGATATTCCTCCCGACATCGGACTAATGTATCGATCAGGTGCCCATCCGGTTGGTTCAGGGCCTGTGCCATTAAGAGATTTCCCATCCAAAAGTGATATTCCGGTTCGCTGACCAGAGCCGAGAAAGAACCCTCGCCTCTCAAGAATTCCAGAGTTTGATCGTACTCGCCTAAAACATAGCCAATCTGAATCAGGTTCAGGACAATGCGAACTCGATTCTCCCCCACCAGGAAGCGGGGCAAAAAGCTCAGTTCCCATCCCGAGAAGACCTGCTGAAACTGCTCTTGAGCCTCTGTATAGCGAGTCTCCGCGAAAGCGGCCTCAGCATCGTCCAGACGGCCCAGCCAAAGCCCGTAAATCACCGGAATGGAGAGAAGAAGTATCAGCCCCCCAAAAAGGAAGAAAGGAAAAATTCGCTTCATCGGTAACCTCTATTGTCGCTCGAAGAAACCTATTAGAACTTGCAGTGATTCTCCAAGTCAAGCCATACGAATATCATTGATTTCAAGCCTCATCCGTAGTAGAAACTCACAGACAAGACCCTCGGACGGAGAAAACAGGCCCACAAGGGAGTTGATATGTTGAAAACTAGCTTTTTGAAATTTCGTTACATCATGCTGGGAATTTGTTCCTTTGCTCTGGCCCTATCCATGGTTGGGGCATCCCAAGGTTCGGGAGAGGGAGTGCTTTCGGGCCAGATTACCGATCAAACAGACTTGGCCGTGGGTGGTGTGCAAATCCGCCTGCGGGGGCTTTCAACGGCAGTGGTTCGGGTCAGCCGTTCAGGCCAGGATGGAAGCTTCAGCATCCAGAATTTACCCCCTGATTCCTACCAACTCCGTCTCAGCACGCCAGGATTTACGGAACACCACGAGGTGGTGGTCCTGGGAGAAAATAAGACCCTGAATCTGAACATCCGCCTGCGGGTCGCTCTCTTGCCCGAAACGATCACCGTCACCCCCACCCGAAGCGAGCAAAGGGTGGGAGACCTGCCGGCTTCCGTCAGTGTGCTGAACGAGGAGGAGATCCATCGCTCGCCGGCCCTGGCGCTCGATGAAGTGCTTCGCCAGGTTCCCACTTTCAGTCTCTTCCGCCGCACCAGCAGCCTGGCGGCACATCCGACCAGTCAAGGAGTTTCGCTGCGGGGTATCGGACCCAGCGGCGTGAGCCGCACCCTGGTGCTACTGGATAATATGCCTTTTAACGATCCTTTCGGAGGATGGGTGTATTGGAGCCGCGTCCCCCTGCTCAGCGTTGACCAGATTGAGATCGTTGAGGGTCCGAACTCCAACCTGTACGGAAACTACGCGATGGGTGGAGTGATCCATATCCTGACCCGGCGGCCCGAAAAAAGAACTTTGGCCATGGAAGGGCGCGTCGGAAATAGGGAGACGGCGAAGTTTGATTTTTTCGCCAGCGACGTGTGGGGTGCCTGGGGTTTGTCCCTGGACGGAAGCCTCTTTCACACAGACGGATACAAGATCGTTGCGCCGGGCCAGCGGGGCTCGGTGGATCAGGAAGCCAATGCCGAACATCACAATTTTAATATCAAGCTCGATTACACCCCTTCGGCCAACTTCAATTTTTTTGTCAAAGGAAGTTTCTTCGGCGAAGACCGCAGCAATGGCACGCCGTTACAAAACAATGATACCCAGTACCGATTCCTGGGTGGAGGAGTGCGCTTTCGTACGCCCGACAACAGTGAGTGGCAAGCCTCCTTCTTCTCTCACTTTCAAACCTTCGGCAGCACTTTCTCCTCCGTCGCCGATGATCGGAATTCGGAACGACTGGCCCTGACCCAGGAAGTTCCCACTTTCGGTTATGGTGGGTCCACCCAATGGTCCAAATCGGTATCCACTTCACACCTGCTCTCGGCAGGCTTTGACTGGAGATGGGTGGACGGCGAGAGTCAGGAGATCGTCTTTATCCGAACACCTGCCGTACCGGTGCGTTTGCGCGATGTCGGTGGCCGGCAGCGAGCGGCAGGAGTGTTCCTGCAGGACTCCTGGACAGTGCTGCCCGGGTTACAGGCACTGCTCAGTGCTCGTTTTGATCACTGGCGAAACTATGACGCCAGCCAGGAGGAGCTTGCTGTGTTTTCCGGCACGCAGACCCGGGTGGACTTCCCCGACAAGGACAACGCCAGAGTCAGCGGCCGCGTCGGGTTATCGTATCATCTGAACGAGTCCGTCTCCCTTTGGAGTGCTGTGGGCACGGGCTTCCGTACACCCACCCTCAATGAGCTCTATCGACAGTTTCGGGTGGGCAATGTGGTCACCCTGGCCAACTTCGATCTGGCTCCGGAACGCCTGAAAGGTGTCGAAGGGGGTCTGAACTATGCCCTCAATGACCACCTTTTCTGGCGTGTGACCGGGTTTTGGAGTCGTCTCAAGGATCCTGTCTCCAACGTCACACAGACGGTCACACCCAGTCTCATCACCCGTCAGAGGCAAAATCTGGGTCGAACCCGAACCTGGGGAGTGCAAACCGAGCTGGTGTACCGTCCCAGTAGAAGGTGGCGACTTGCGGGCGCTTATCTCCTGAATGATTCAACGGTGCAGAGCTTCCCGGCTAACCCCGCTCTTGAGGGTAATCGGCTGGCCCAGGTGGCCAAGCACAAGTTTACGATCCAGGCCGCCTACATGAATCCACAGGCCGTCGATGTAGCGCTGATGGGAAGACTGGTTGGACCCCAGTTTGACGACGATCTGAATCTCTTTCGGCTGGGCAGCTACTTCGCGCTGGACGCCACGGTTTCCAGACGTTTGGGCGAAACCACCGAGGCCTTTCTGGCCGTGGAGAATCTTTTTAACCGGGAATACCCGGTTCGGAGTAATCCCGCCAGTATCGGAACACCGCTCCTGATCCAGGGAGGCATCCGCTTTCAAATCCGGGGCCGTTGATCGGCTACAAATTCACGACTGCACGAATTCACGAACGCACGACCTCACGAATCAGAAGTCGAAGGAATAGGTCCACTTCAACATAATCGATCTGCCCACCAATCCAGACTCCAGCTCATCGACATTTCTGCCCTCGTTATAGATGAAGAAAATGTCATCGCCGGGCCGATAGATATAGTTGATGCGGAATCGGAAGTTCACGAAGTCATCCAGGCTGCTGTATTGGACGGTGGCACTGGTCAGCCACTTATTGGAAAAGGAGTAGTTGGCCCGGGTATTGATCACTTGCGAAGTAAAATCTCCAAAGGAAAGATCGACGTCGTCAAGCGCGTACGTGAGGTCAAAAGAGAGCGCTTCGCTGACTTTAATTTGCGGCTGAACTCTCAGCTCGATTGAGCGTCCGTCAAAGAACCCACGCTCATACCTGAATCGAATGATTTGCGCGCCTGCGATCCTGCGTTGAGCAGCACCATCCACCTGCACCAGAACATTCCAGCCGCGATAGGTCCCGATTGGAATGATGATATCGGGACGAATGGGAAAAGGCTCGAAGAGCCGTTCGAAGTTGCGGTGAAAATCAATCATGAACCGATCGCCCGACTCGAACATGGTTTCCCAGGTGAACAAATGGTAACTCATCGACTCCTGTTTCCCATCCTGATTCTGGGTGAAGTCCAGGCGGGTTCGAAACACAAACTGGCGAACCAGATCACTCTGGGGACGCGGACGCACGCCAAATTGAAGAACAGTTTTGCGTTGGTCACGCCGAGGTACAAATCCGATCTCAGGGTTAAAGTTTCTCTGGACCAAAAGGTACTCACCTCCTGCCAGAAGAAAATCACTGTCCCACAGAATTCTGCCAAAGGCCGACCAATCGTCCCCGGCCAGGGTCGGGGTTTCTGTTTTGGCCACAAATCCCTGAACGTTGAGATGGTCGGCAAAAACGAAGTTACCGTCGACTCCAAAAACCCGGTTGTAATCTCCGTCCAGGGAGGATTGCCGATTGGTGAACATCGCTCCAACCGAGGAACGTTCCAGCACATCCCGCTTGACCCTATAAACACCAAAGTTACTACCCTGGGTTCCGAACGCGGTGTCGGTCTGCATATTGAGGAGGCCGATGGTGTAGGGGCCTGCCCGACCCGTAAACTTGGCTCCTGCAATGATGGGAATCAAATCCCCGTCCGGGGAGAGGCCGATGCGGCGACTGAAAAAGAGTTTAAAATCACGGCTTTCATTCAGGCCAAGACCCGTGCCAAATTCGAAAATGCCCGCCCCTTCCAGGAAGAACTCACGTCTTTCCGGGAAAAACAAAGGGAAACGGGAGATGTTAGTGATCAGATCATCCACTTCGGTCTGGGCAAAGTCGGTGTTAATGGTAACGTCCAGCGTGAGGGCCGGAGTGGGACGAAATTTCAGCAGTTCCAGACCGATATCGGACAAGTTATGGGTGACAGTTTGGTCCATCGAGTTCGGAAACTGTTCAAAACCCCCCAACGCATAGGGTTTGATCCTCCAGCGAAGACCCTGGCTCGCCTCTTCCAGTCCCAACAACAGGCCGGCCTGGGAAACCTCCTCAAATTTGAAGCCTCGACGATAGGTGTTCCAGTATGCCGCCTCATTTTTGCGACGAATGAGCCGTTCTATTTCCAGTCCCCACTCTCCCTGTGGGCCCATACGTAAGGACTTAAACGGGATCATCAACTCCACCGTCCAGCCCTCTTCGCTCCGATTGGCCTCAGCCTCCCACTTTTCATCCCAGGAAACATTGATGTCGAGTCCTTCTTCGGTTAACAGGGCATCGAACTGGGTCCCCAGTGAATTGGTTCGAAAGAGGAAGGCGTTTCGACGATCGTGGAAGGTGTCCAGGATCAAGGCCACGCTGTCATCTTTGGTGAGATCCTGGTCGCGCCGCCGCTCGGTAGCTATGATTTCAGTGGGCTGTGAATCGTCGCACCGAAACCCGAAGTAGATGGCTTCCTTCGTGTAAACGATGCGAACGGTAGTGTATTCGCTCGCAGGTGCACCCTCCTGCGGGTCCTTTTGTAGAAAATCGGACAAGGGAGCCGACCGCTCCCAAACCGGATCATCCAGCATCCCATCGACTATGGGGCCAGTCTCTACGAATACCGCAACGCTCTGTTTCTGAATCTTCGATCCGGTCTGAGCCCAGAGGGGAAGAAGGAAACTGGACAGCAGCACAACGGCAAGCATTCTGGGCAGCAATTTCTGTTTCATCTTTTTCAACACGCTTTCAACAAACTGGGATTCTAACAGACCGGCCGGCCGCCGTCAGCGGAAATTCAAAATCCACAACTCCAAATTCAAAACAAATTCAAAATTCAAAACCTGGAACCTGGAACCTGGAACGCGCGCGAAGCGCGCTCTGACCACAGACCAGCTGACCCACACGAATGCACGAACGCACGAACTCACGGCGCGTTCCGCGCCCAGCACGAACTCACGAAAGCACAGGCGCGCTTCGCGCGCCTACACGAACGCACGTAGCGCGCAAAGCCCGCTTGTCTCTGCGCGCGGGGCGCGCTATAATTCCGGGTTTTTAAGGAGGCGATCTCGTGCTGGCAGACAGAATTCTTGCAGTCCAACGTTCCCCGTTTTACAGCATCATGGAGTTGGCAGCCACAAGGGAAGACTGTATCTATCTCCAACTTGGAGAACCGGACTTCGTCACCCCTAAGCACATTGCAGAGGCGGCCAAGAAGGCTCTGGATGAAGGCCACACTCACTATGGCCCCGATCGGGGTTACCCGGAATTGCGCAAGCTCATCGCTGAGAAGATCCAAAAGGACTATGGCGCTGCTTATGATGGAGAAGAAGAGATTCTGGTGACGGCGGGAGGCCAGGCAGCCCTGCACATTGCCGTCATGGCTCTGGCCAATCCGGGAGACGAAGTCATTATCCTTCTCCCCCATTACCCCCCTTATTTGGTGAATGCCCAACTGGCCGGGGCCAAAGCGGTATTCGTCAAGTTGAAGAGCGAGGAAGGTTTTATTCCCGACCCGGCTGAGATCGAGAAGGTCATCACTCCCAAGAGCAAGATCCTCATCGTGCTGACCC
>CBDUTA010000067.1:0-12756 GCA_965369785.1 uncultured bacterium | reverse complement strand
ACCGTGGCTCACCACGCCAGCCAGATGTATGCCAGAAACGTCGCCGCTTTTCTCCTCAATCTGGTGAAGGAAGGCCAGCTGGATCTCGATCTGGAAGACGAAATCATTCGCGATACTCTTTTGGCTCACCAGGGAGAGGTGGTCAACCCCCAGGTGCGAGAGCTTCTGGACCAGCCAGCCTCCGCTCCTGTTAACGATGAAAGGAAAAATTCCTGATGGAGGTCTTTGTAGCCGCCCTGACCATCTTTGTGCTGGCTCTTTTTGTGGGTTATGAGGTGATCACCAAGGTGCCCCCTCTTTTGCACACCCCTCTCATGTCGGGAGCCAACGCCATTTCAGGCATTACCCTGGTGGGGACCTTGGTCACCTCGGGTGTCCAATTAACCACCTTTACCACGATCTTAGGTTTTCTGGCAGTGGCCATGGCAACGGCCAACGTGGTGGGAGGATTTCTGGTCACCCACCGCATGCTGGAAATGTTTCGACGGAAGGACTAGGAAGTACTAAAAGTGTCCCCAGAACTGATTGACCTGTTTTACCTGATTGCTGCAGTCCTTTTCATTTTCGGTCTGAAAGGACTGTCCCATCCCCGCACGGCGGTGCGAGGGAACCTGCTGGGATCTGCAGGTATGCTCGTGGCGATCGTGGTGACGCTTCTGGACAGACGTATTGTCAGCTTTGAGGTGATTGTGGCCGGGATTGTGGTGGGTGCTCTTGTGGGTGCGATTCTTGCCTACAAAGTTTCCATGACCTCCATGCCTCAGGTGGTGGCCGTCTTCAATGGCTTCGGGGGCGCTGCCTCGGCCCTGGCGGTTGGAGCCGCCCTGGAGGAGGCCCTCAGGGGTGGATTTGTAGAAGAGATCTCGGTTCAGTTCACGGTGGCTGCCGCTGCATCTGCTCTGATCGGCGGCGTCTCCTTCACGGGCAGCGCCGTCGCTTTTGGCAAGCTGCAGGGACTCGTCAGTGAGAAACCTATCCTGATCGCAGGCCGGCACGTCCTCAACGTCGTACTGGTTGCGATTTGTCTGGGGCTGAGTGTAGGGCTGGTTTTAGACGGCACCTCTTCGCTGTCGTTCTGGATCCTGGCCGGAGTTGCCTCTCTTCTTGGGATCATGCTGGTCATTCCCATTGGAGGGGCCGACATGCCCGTGGTTATCGCCTTGCTCAACTCTTATTCGGGAGTGGCCGCTGCGGGCCACGGATGGGTCCTCAACAACACGGTACTGATCATTGCCGGCTCGCTGGTGGGAGCTGCCGGTTTCATCCTCACCGCATTGATGTGCCGGGCTATGAACCGTTCCCTGGCAAACGTCATGTTCGCCGGCGTGGGCGCGACCGTGGCCACCGTCGAGGAGAGCGAGGACATTTATGCCGGTCGGGTCAAGGCGGCCTCGGCGGAGGAAGTGGCGATGTTGCTGCAGGATGCCCGGCGGGTCATCATTGTCCCGGGCTATGGTATGGCTGTGGCTCAGGCCCAGTTCGTGATCGAGGATTTAGCTGAACTGCTTGAATCCAAGGGCGTCGAAGTGAACTTTGCCATTCATCCCGTGGCCGGGCGCATGCCTGGGCACATGAATGTCCTGTTGGCGGAGGCCAATATTCCCTACCAGAAGCTGAAGGATATGGACGAGATTAACCCTGCTTTTCGACAAACCGATGTGGTCCTGGTGATCGGGGCCAACGACGTGGTCAATCCGCTGGCCCGAGATTCGGACCCTTCCATTCCCATAGCTGGCATGCCCATCCTCAACGTGGACCAGGCCCGTTCGGTGGTGATCGTCAAGCGAAGCCTCAGTCCAGGATTCTCAGGGATCGCCAACCCTCTCTTTGCCGCAGACAACGCTCTCATGCTCTTTGGTGATGCTAAGCAGGTGGCCATGGATCTCATGACCGCTGTCAAAGAGGTGGCCTGATTGGGATCGTGAATTCGTGCTGGCGCGCGGAGCGCGCTGTGCTTTCGTGAATTCGTGAATTGGTGCTGGCTCTTCAGGCTCGGGTGGTGCATAATGGTGAGAATCCACCTTGGCGAAGGCTTCGCCCGAGCCCGCAAGCAGAGGAATGAGGCGATGAAAACCATTCGGCAGCTTTTGGAAGGCAAAGGCCACGATATCGTGTCGGCCAAGCCTGATACCTCTGTCTTTGAAGCCCTGGAGTTGATGGCCGAACATAATATTGGGGCCTTACTGGTGCTTGACGGGGACGAGCTGGTGGGTATTTTCTCAGAAAGGGATTATGCCAGAAAGGTCGTTTTGAAAGGGAAATCTTCCCGAGGTACGGTTCTCGGAGAAACCATGAGCCGGAAAGTGGCCTGTGTCCGTAATGACCAGACGATCGAGGAGTGCATGGCGCTGATGACGGACAAGAGGATCCGGCATCTGCCCGTCCTTGAAGACAATCAGTTGGTGGGTGTGATTTCCATCGGGGACGTGGTCAAGGTCGTCATTTCGGAGCAGGAATTCCTGATCGCGCAGCTCGAGAACTACATCACAGGTGTTCGCTAGACTCTCCCCGTCCCTTTACTTCTGTCGGGGGTCGAGGATGTCGCGGAAGGCGTCGCCCAGCAGATTCCAACCCAGGACGAAGAGGAAAATGGCACCGCCGGGGATGACTGCGGTATACCAGAACTGCAGAGGGTTCTGGGGTGTTCCCAGGATCCAGTTGCGGGAAAGAGAAATCAACTGTCCCCAGTCGGCGTAGCCCATGGGAGCTCCCAGGCCCAGGAAACTCAAAGCGGCGGCCGTGATCACCACTGAACCGATATCCAGGGAAGCCACCACCAAAACGGGAAAAATGGCGTTTGGGATCACCCGACGAGTCAGGATCCAGAAGTCGGTGGCTCCCAGCGCCCGGCTGGCCATAACAAATTCCCTTTCCTTGACCGAGAGTATGTCGGCGCGCAGGAGGCGGGCGTAGGAAGGCCAGGCTACCAGGGCAATGGCCAGAACCACCATGGAGAGACTGGGGCCCAGTACGGCCACGATCACCACCGCCAGCACGATGGCGGGGAAGGCCAGAATAATATCGGTAAAACGCATCAGGACTTCATCCAGCCATCCCCCGTAGTAGCCGGCCAGGGAACCCAGGGTGATGCCCACCAGAAGGGCCATGGAGATGATGGTAAGTCCAATCTTGAAGGCGGTCCGGGTTCCCCAGATGATGCCGTAATAGAGGTCATACTGCTGTTCGGTGGTCCCGAACCAGTGTTTTGAGCTGGGAGGTGTGGGGTCGGAGGTGTAACCATCCTGGGGAATAAGATAGGGGTCGCGGGCGTTGGGAGCCATGGGAGCCAGCAGTGGGGCCAGAAGGGCCACCAGCGCGAAAAATACAATCAGTCCCAGACCGACAAGAGAAAGCGGTTTTTTCCTGAGCCTTTTCAGCATTACTTCAACCTGACTCTGGGGTCCACGAAGGCATAGAGAAGATCGGCCGCCAGGTTGCCCACCACGAACAGGGTGGCCGAGACCAGGGCAAACCCCATGATGCCGGCAATATCCAGCTGCTGGGCCGCGTTGACCCCCCATCTTCCGATTCCCGGGTAATTGAATATGGTTTCCGTGATCACCACCCCGCCCAAAAGTCCCACCAGGAGCAGGCTGGATGAGGTGATCACGGGGATCAGGGCATTCTTGCGGGCGTGTTTGTTGATGACGTCAGATTCCTCCACTCCCTTGGCGCGGGCCGTGCGCACATAGTCCTTGTGGATTTCCTCCAGCATGGAGGAGCGGGTGATGCGGGTCAGCAGGGCGACGCTGTTGTAGCAGAGCGTCGCGGCGGGCAGGATGAGATGTTTCAGCGCATCCCAGAAGATCCAGAGCTTGCCGTTTAAAAGGGAGTCGAGCAGAAGGAACCCGGTGAACGGAGTAAAGTTGGTGGAGTGGATGAACAAATCCGCCTCCAGGGAAAAGCGGCCGGGAGGAAGAATATTGAATCTCCCGTAAAAGATCATGAGCAGGAGAAGCCCCAGCACAAAAGAGGGCAGGGAATAGCCGGTGATGGCTATAAAGCGTGAGAAGTGATCCAGGGGACGATCCTGATAGACGGCCGCTTGGGTTCCCAGCCAGATTCCTATCAGGAGAATGGGGATAAAGGCGGTCAGGGCCAGTTCAAAGGTGGCCGGGAAGAAGGCCTTGATGGCCTCCGCCACCGGCATTCTTGCCGTCTCGGAGTAGCCCAGATCTCCGGCCAGCACCTGTTTGAGCCAGGTCCAATACTGAACCGGAAAGGGATCTCTCAAATTGTGGAGCTGGATGATGGACTCCAGGTCGGCGAGTTGCCGGGGATCTTTTATATAGAGGGAGGCCCTCATCTCCGGGGAAAGCAATTGCAAGAGGGCAAACAGAAGGAGCGTCACCCCCAAAGCCACAAACGGGAGCATGGCCAGTCTTCGGATCAGGTATGAGGCCATGATCGCTACATCCCTGTGGCATCTTTGTAGATGGGATAGAACTCACTGGCTACGGGAGAGTTGGGAAACACAGGGTTGTGATACCACCCCTTGACCCACGTTCTCTGGACACGCGGCATCACTCTGTCCAGAATCACCAGATGGGGAACGTCCTGGTAGGCCAAAACGAGGACTTCAGAGTAAAGCGCTTTCCTTTTCTCCAGGTCTGTTTCTGAGATGGCCTGCTCGATGAGCCGGTCAATTTCCGGATTCTTGTAGCCCTGCTGATCGGGGTAATTTCCCAGGGAATGGAGCAAGGGAAAGACAAAGTTGTGGGCGTCCGGATAATCGGCCGCCCAGCCCAGTGTATACATGGGCAGCATCTTGTTTTGGGAGGCATCCAGATAGGTGGACCACTGAATCGGTCTGATGTCGATCTTGAATTTGGGATTCAGTTTTTCCACGTTGACTTTCATGATTTGGCACAAGGTCTGCCTGGCGATGTTTCCCTCGTTGTAGGTGAGCGTGAAGTGAAATCCCGTTTCCCAGACCGTTCCTCCCCAGGCCCTTTTGAAATGCTCTTCTGCCTTTTTCAAGTCATGGGTGTAGTGGGGAGCATCGGGATCGTGGCCGGGTAACGTCTTGGGAATACAGCCGGTGGCCTGAGTGCCCTTTCCTCGGTAGACATCCCGGATGTAGACTTCGTAATCCAGTGCATAGGCAAAGCCTTTTCTCACATCAACATCGGAGAAAAAGTCGGGTGGGATGCCTTTCCCATCCAGTTTTCCGGAACCGATATTGGGATTCCCTACAGGGTTGACGTCGAAGGTGAAATAGATCACCGGGTTCATCTCTATGGCGGGCAAATCGTCGATGATTTCCACCCCGGAAAGGCCCTGGACCTGTGACAATTGGGAGCGTTCCACACTGACCGTGTCGGCGTCACCCGCACTCAGCATGAGCCTTCGCGTGGCAAACTCGGTCACCGTTTTGATGATCACCCGTCTCAATTGTGCGGGTCCCTTCCAGTAGTCTTCGTTGCGGGCCAAAACGATTTCCCTGTTCTTCTTGTCCCACCTCTCCAGTTGGAAAGGCCCGGTGCCGTTCACGTGTTCAAAAAAGTAGGAGGATTCTTTCTGGGGATTGTTAAATGCTTCCCAGGTGGCCTGGGTGCCGTCCCAGTCCCCGTGACTGATGGCCCACTGCCGGGAGATGGAAGGTGCCCAGGTAGCCAGTATGGTTAAAAGGGGGGAGTAAGGTTTGGGAAGTTGGAGAACCAGGTTATCCCCCTGGACCTGGATTCTCTTATCCGCGTCCAGGAAGGCTTTTTCCATGGCTTTTCCGGTTGTATCACGAGTCGAAGGGTATCCTAAGATCGGTTCCAGGAGCAGGGAGGAGGGGCCGCCGGCTCGGTCCTGAAGCAAAAAACGCATCAGGGAATATTTCACATCTTCAGGGGTCAAAGGAGTGCCGTCGTGGAATTTCACGCCTTGACGGACGGGGAAGGTGTAGGTCAAGCCATCCGGGGAAATCAGGCCGTTACTCTTGCTGGGGACCTGGGTGGCGATCACCGGCTCCAGTTCTTGAGTACTGGAGCCTTTGTATTTCAGCAGAGGATCGTAGACATTGAGAATGACCACATGGCTGGCCGTGTCATAGGACCAGGCAGGATCCAGACTGTCGGCATCTGCAATCGTTACCAAGGAATAAGTATCCGGGTTTTTTATGGCCATGGGCTCGCCGGGCTGGGGGGCACCGCAGCTGGCGAATAAAAAGAGCGTGGTGGTGAGGGTGAGTTTCTTCATTGTGAGTTTCAGGATCTTCCCTGTACCACTTGGTGGCTGAGAATTCGCCGCAACTGTTTTTCGTCGGCTCGGTGTTTGAGGATGGTTCGCCCGTTCAAAGTGGCAACCGGAATGCTGTCTTGGTACCGTGTCATGAACTCGGATGATTCCGAGATATTGACACTTCGTATCTCAAAGTCAAAGTCTTTTTGCAGCTTCTTCAAGACGTCCAGGGCATCATGACAAAGGTGGCAGCCGGGCTTGGTGTAAAAGTCAATTTGAACCGCACTCATGGTCCCACTCTGGTGTGTTGGCTGAACCTGGGAAGTATAACATGGGGAGGGGGAGACCCTGACCACAGACCACAGACCACAGCCGGAAGACCGGCTGAAATTCCAAATCTCAAATTCCAAATCCCAAACAAATTCCAAATCTCAATTTCCAAACTCAAAACCTTACAGCTGTCTGCACGAAAGCACGACGTGACGAAGTCACGCTTTTTTCTCTTTTCTCTGCACACAAAGAGCGTTACCCTCAGCATTGATGCCTTCCTTTATCGAACTGCAACAGGTCACCAAGTCGTATCGCACTCTTCAGGAGGAAGATCTCCTGGCCCTCCAGGATGTCTCTTTTGAGGTGGGCAAGGGCGAATTTGTCTCCGTGGTGGGAGCTAGTGGCTGTGGCAAGACCACGCTGCTGAAGATTATAGCGGGCCTCATTCCCCAGAGCAGCGGTGATGTCCTGATTGGCGGATCTTCGGTGAAGGGTCCTCGAAAGGACATCGGGTTTGTTTTCCAGCAGCCGGTTCTTCTTCCCTGGAGAACCGTTCTGGAAAACACCCTGCTTCCCATCGAGGTGATGGGTTTGCCGCGTGAGCAGTATGGAAAGCGCGCCCAGGAAATCCTGGATACGGTTGGCCTCTCGGGGTTCGCAGATAAATACCCCTTTGAGCTTTCCGGCGGCATGCAGCAGCGGGTCGCCATCACCCGGGCGCTGGTCTATGACCCCGACCTGCTGTTGCTGGATGAACCCTTTGGGTCCCTGGACGCCATGACTCGCGAGTCCTTGAATCTGGAACTGCTGCGCATTTGGAGCGATCATCACAAGACCGTTCTTTTTGTGACTCACAGCATCTCGGAAGCGATTTTCCTTTCCGATCGAGTGGTGGCTCTAACACCACGGCCGGGTCGGCTGGCCGATGTTGTTGAGGTCGATCTGCCCCGGCCTCGCCGCCTGGACCTCATGCAGACTGAAGGCTTCGGGATATTGGCCAAGCGGATTCGTTCTTTGCTTGGCCTCGGAGAGGAAGTAGGAGGAATCGAATGAGCAAGCTCTTTCAGAAAGAGTGGATTTGCAGCAGCTGTCTGCTGGCCGTGCTGCTGGTGATTTGGGAGGTGACGGTAAAATATCTTGAAGTTCCTTTCTTTCTCCTGCCGGCACCCAGTGGCGTTCTGGCCTCTCTTCGAGACGGTCTTTCCGAGAGCCTGACCAGCCGGGTAGGTTTTTATCTGCACACCTATTACACGGTGAGTGAGGCCCTTCTAGGGTTTGTGATCGGGAGTGGTGCGGGACTCATCCTGGGTACCCTGATTGCTCAGAGCCAGTTCGTGGGAAGGGTGTGTTTACCCTACATCGTGGCCTTTCAGAGTCTTCCCAAAGTCGCTTTGGCACCCCTGCTGATTGTCTGGTTCGGCGTGGGAATGACTTCCAAGGTGGTGATCGTGGCCATGCTCACCTTCTTCCCCCTCCTGGTCAACTCGATCGCAGGGTTTGAGTCTGTGGACCGAGATCTTCTGGAGATGATGCGCTCCTTTAAGGCCACTCGCTGGCAAATCTTTTGCAAAGTGCGATTTCCCTCTGCCCTACCCTTTATTTTTGCAGGCCTGAGTATGGCTATTGTCTACAGCCTCATCGGCGCCATCGTAGGTGAGTTCATCGGAGGGAGGCATGGTCTTGGAATCTTGATTCTGCAGATGAACTTCAACATGGACATGCAGGGTGTGTTCTCCGTGTTTGTGGTTCTTTCCATCATTGGGATCGCTTTTTATCTGGCCATACGCTTGATCGAGCGCCGTGTCGTATTTTGGGCTTCCCGAAGCAGGGATGTGATCGGACTTTGAAAGAGACAGGAGGCAGAATCGATGATTAACCGGGTTCATTTTCCCAAGTTCAGTGATCAGGAATATCAGAACCGCTGGCAGAGGATTCGTGATGCCATGGAGGAGCGGCAATTTGATGGTCTTCTCATTTACGGTGCCTACTGCTCCTTCGGCAGTGATCCGGGAGAGGCCAATCTGCGCTACGTGACCAACTTTGTGGATCAGTTTCAGGCCTACTGCGTTTTTCCTAAAGCGGGTGAAGCGACGCTGGTCACCAGCTTCAATGGACACATTGCCACGGGCAAGGAGGTTTCGGCGATTGGAGATATCCGATTTGGCGGGTTGAAGATCGATGAAAAGGTCGTGGAGATGGTGCGCGAAAAGGGACTGGAGAAGGGAAGAATTGGAATCGTGGGAGTGAATTCCTCGAGACGGGTTTCCATTCCTCACGAGCAGTACGTCCAGATCACAGAATCCCTGCCCGAGGCCGAGTTTGAAATTGCCACCGACTTGATTGAGAAGTTACGCCTGATCAAATCCGACGAGGAAATCGAGTTTCTTCGACGGGGCGCACAGATCACGGATCAGTCTCTGGACGCCTATGTGAAGGCGATAAAACAGGGTGCCCGCAACATCGACCTCTATGATGAGGTTCTGGCCCGGACCCATCGAGAGGGGGGCACGCTGTGCTTTACTCTGTTAGGGTCCACTCCCATGGAGAATCCCAATATGGCTTTTCCGGACGCCTACATGTCGGATCGACCCATTGCCCGGGGCGATGTCATTATCAGCGAGCACAGCTCCGCCTATGGGGGTTATTCAGGACAGATTCTGAGAACCGTGTTTGTCGGTCCACCCACTAAACACTATGAGAAGCTTTTTCAGATTGGCCGGGAAGTTTTCGACAGAGTGCTCTCATCCATTCGACCGGGAAGTACGGAAAAGGAAGTTCAGGAGGGCGCCCAACCCATTTTAGACGCAGGTTTGACTGTTAAGGCTCCCCTGTTGCACGGGTGGGGAAACTTTATCGAGCCTCCCATCATGGGCGTCAAGGGTTCTGCCCATCCCATACAGAGCTACACCTTTCAAAAAGGGCACACCATAGTGATTGAACCCAATCCCAGCACACCGGACGGAAAGAGCGGCATCTTTCTTGGAGATCTGTGTGTGGTGACAGAAAATGGAGCCGAAAGCCTCCACGGTTATCCTATGGACCCGATCGTGGTGGAAGGGTTCTGAAACTTCTAACCGCCTGACCGCCTGACCACCTGACCGCAGACCGGCTGAGGGCTGGAACTTGGAACGAGGAAGGAAATCATTGTGAAGACTCATCGGTTTTCTAATCGAGTTGGGCTGATTGGTTTGTTGCTTCTGTTGCTGGCAGCCCCTGCAGCAGTGGCTCAGGGTAATGGGTCCTTGACCATCCTGCGATGGGCCCTGGGTGCCCCTCAAATCGATCCTCTCCTTGCCCAGACCAGCGTTGCCAAAGAAATGGGCTATTTTGCCGAAGGAGGAATTGATGTCGAGGTGACACCCCTGGGTGGAGGGGGCCGCTCGGTTCCCCTGGTTGCTTCGGGCCGCTCGGAAATCGGCTACATCGGCGCCGAGACACTGATTCTGAACGCTTCCCGGGGAAGAGATCCAGGCATCATCCTGATCTTCAACCAGAATCGGGACCCCATGTTCCGGTGGGTGGTCAGACCCGACAGCCCCATCCGGAGCATCCAGGAAGTCAAGGGAGAAACGATTGGCACCCTCAGTCTTGCCGCCGCCGGTACCTCTTATGCCAAAGGGGTGTTGACGAGTCTGGGGATGGACCCTGAGAATGATGTGGAGTTTGTGGCCGTAGGCACAGGTCCCAGTTCAACGGCGCTGCTGCAGCGGGGTCAGATTGCCGCACTGGTTCAGTCCGATACCATTCTTGCCGCCATGGAGCAGGTGGGGGCAGAGTACCGGTATCTTCCCGACACCGAGTACGCCGACTCTTATTTTCAGGGAGGGCTGTTCGTGCGCAGGGATTATTTGAGCACGAACAGAAAAGAGGTCTGTGCTTTCGTTCGGGGAATTGCCAAGGGAGTCGAGTTCACCTTTGAAAATTCTGAGGCCGCCATCCGCATCCACTGGAAGATCTATCCCGAGTCCAAACCCAAGGGGATGAGTGAAGCGGAGGCTTTGAAATTTTCACTGGCCGTGCTGCGCTCGAGAATGTACAAGTGGGATCCCAGCGACGAACTGGTGAAGAAACATGGGGCCTACAGTCATGAAGAGTGGATGAAGATTGTCGAGCTGATGGGTTTGAAAGGCCAGGTGAGCGACCCGATGGTGCGGTCGCTGTATACCAATGAAGTAGTGGATTGTGCCAATGATTTTGATCTCCAGAAGGTTCGGGAACAGGCCAGAAACTACCGGCTGCAATAACAGCCGGAAATCCTAAATCATCGCCGGCCTTTGGCCGACGAAAATTCAAAATTCAAAATTCAAAATCAGAAATTCAAAACCTGAAATCAAGGATTCCAGCCAGATCCCTTAACCCGCTGAGAGGTTTTTGAATTTTGAATTTTGGATTTGTTTGGGATTTGGGATTTTGAATTTGGAATTTCCGGCTGGCGGTTTCCGGCAGCCGGTTGTCCTGCCAGAAAGGGTGGCATCGGACAATCCAGGGCATCGGCAATGGCCCGCAATAGTTCCCCTTCCCGCAGGGTGACCTGATCATCATGACTCACGCACACAGCACAGGCTCGCAAGAGCCGTCGCTTCAGCAAAGGGGTCACTCGATTGAGGCGGTCCAGGGCAAGGCTCAGTGCTTCGAAGCCTTCCTCCGTTTCGATCCAGGAGAGTTCCAACCGGCTTTTTCGTAACTCTTCCACTCCCTGGGCAAAGGCTTGCCTGGCTTGTTCCTCGGTGTCATGGCCGGCATGGGCCAGCCTGGACAGTAACCGAGAAATCTCCTTCGCAAGAGGTGCTAGGGACCCATACCGGGCACCTGGAGGCCGGGCCTGGTTGAAGTGGGGATCGAGATGGCGGCGCAAGATGTGCTGTAGAGCATACTCAAACAGATCAATTTTCTGGTCCGCCTTCACCAGTCCGTCCACCAGTCCGGTAAACTCCTGGTACTGAGAAGGGGATAGAGTCCGCAAGGCCGGTAAGGCTAAATCGACCAGTGGAAGGCGTGCTTCGGGTGGGCAGCGGTCGATCAGCGTCGAGGCCTCCATGGTTGCCTCAGAAGACACCAGTGGATCCTTCGACTCATTGAGCAGCTGAAACTGGGTCCGGCGGGTTTTAGAGTCGCGGCTCAGGAGTAGGGCGAAAATGATGATCCGGGCCGAGGCCGGCTCATGGACCCCAGCGGTCAACCGCGAGGGCAGCTCCGAAAGGAGAAGGGTGGCATAGGCCAGATGAGCCTCCGTCAGCTTGCCGAAGAGCTGGGTCATCTGTTGCGGAATCATCGGAATGAGGGGGACGCCTGGAGCTCCCCCCGGCAGGGTGGGTGCAGTTGGCTTTGCGGCCGAGGCAGCGGAGGCCGTAAACTCTTTTTTGCCGCCGGCTTCAAGGGTCTCCTGGGAAGGAAAATGAACGGCGGGAAACCTTCCGTGAAAAGAAGGATCGATGCGTTTGATGCGCGTCTCCAGCGGGGGATGTGTGGCCATGAAGCTGAAGGCGCTTTTGGTCAGGACGGGAGGTTTGCGATTTCTCATGGAAAGGAAAGGAGATGCTTTCCCATGCATTCCGTCGGAGAAAAAGAGGTGGCTCATTTCCTCAGCCTTTGGGCTTTTGATACGTGAGCCGTGAGCCAGCCCTCCAATCTTTGTGAGTGCTCCGGCAATGCCGTCGGGATTTCGCGTGAACTGGACGGCCGAAGCATCGGCCAGGAATTCTCGCTGCCGGGACACGGCGCTCTTGATGAGCTTGCCGAAAAAGACCCCCACAAAACCGATAACAAGAAGCGCGGCCCCGAAGGCCAGAATGGCACCACCACCATCCTTTTTGCTGCTGGAGGATCGGGTTCCTCTCAGGATCGCATATCCGATCATGGCGATCACCAGGATGCCGTTCAGAACGCCGATCAGCCGGATGTTCAGGCGCATGTCTCCATTGAGGATGTGAGAGAACTCATGGGCAATCACTCCCTGCAGTTCCTGGCGAGACAGGATTTGCAGGGTTCCTCGGGTCACCCCAATGACGGCGTCCGCCGGAGTGAAACCGGCGGCGAAGGCGTTAATGCTTTTTTCCTCTTCCAGAAGAAAGACCGAGGGAACGGGTGTTCCTGAGGCGATGGCCATTTCTTCCACCACATTGAGAAGACGCCGTTCCTGAGGATCGGAGGTGTTGGAATCGATGAGTTGACCTCCCAACCAGCGGGCCACCACCTCTCCGCCTTGTGAGAGGGCGGAGATCTTGTAAAGGCTCCCGATTAACACCACACTCACGGTTGCTCCCGTGATCCACAGGAACAGATCGGGATTCCACCATTGAAAGGGAAGTTCCGGGT
>CBDUTA010000066.1:0-12762 GCA_965369785.1 uncultured bacterium | reverse complement strand
CGCCACCCTTCGGGCTGATGGAGGTTGCGGACGATCTCTGTGTCTCTCGTCGTCGCCGATGTCCCTGCATCGCCTCCTCCTCGCTCCTTGACCTCCCCTCGCAAGCCCCATCAGCAAACGTCATCGTATTTATGGAGCGAGACACTAAAGCCCACGGCTCTGACTGCTCTCGTTGGCACCAACAGCCTGCGGGCAGGTCTGGGACAGCACGAATTCACGACCTTCCAACGTCACGAAGTGGCGCCTGGGCCGTTTCTTTCCGCCTTTTTTGTCCAACACCCAATTATCTCGTAAAGGTTGTACTTCATTGACCGATGAGTGAGTGGTGTATGAATAAGGAGACAGAAATGTTCCATAATTCATTACCTTCGGGCAAAGGGACGGAATTTGTATGGAACTTGCTCCTTAATGAGTAGTTCTCGCTGTCCTGCAGAGTAGTGCTCCACTCTCGGGTCGTAAAGGGGAAACGTGATGCAAGACGAAGTCATTAAAGAGTTCTTGGTAGAAAGTTACGAAAATCTGGAGCGGTTGGATGAGGAGTTTGTAGCGCTTGAGAAAGACCCCAAGTGTGAGGAACTGCTCTCCAGCATCTTTCGAACCTTCCACACCATCAAGGGAACCGCCGGCTTCTTAGGTTTCCAAAAGCTAGAGGGCGTTGCTCACGTCACCGAAAACATTCTCAGCCAACTCCGGGACCAGAAAATGGAGTTAAGTTCGGACTTGGTCACAGTCTTGCTGGAAGCGGTTGACAGTATCAAGGAAATTCTGGCCTCCGTAGAGAGCTCAGAAACAGAGGGGGACGGCGACTATTCGGCTCTGTTGGCCAAACTGCATGAGATCCATGACGTAAAGACGAGCTCCAAGAAGTCGAAAGAGAAAGAGGTGACGAAAAAGAAGACGACTCCTGAGAAACTGGCGGTTGAGAGCCAGGATGTCCCGGCCCCGGAAGTGGCCTCATCCTCTCCCACCCCTGTTTCCGTGAAAGAGGAGTCGGAAGCAGAAGTGTCCTCTACGGGTTCGTCCGAATCCAGGCAAAGTTTGCACGCTGTGGACAGCGTGATTCGGGTAGACGTGGCCCTTTTGGATAATTTGATGAACCTGGTCGGGGAGCTGGTCCTGTCGCGCAACCAGATTGTGCAGTTTACCAGCACCCAGACCGACTCGTCCTTCGCCTCCACGGCTCAGCACCTGAATCTCATCACCACCGAGCTGCAGGAAAACATCATGAAGACGCGCATGCAGCCCATCGGTAACCTGTGGAAGAAACTGCCGCGGGTGGTGCGGGATCTGGCAAAAGGTTTGAACAAGCAGATCCGGCTGGAAATGGAAGGAGCCGAGACAGAATTAGACAAAACGATTATCGAAGCCATCAAAGATCCCCTCACCCATATCGTGAGAAATTCCGCTGATCATGGCGTAGAACTGCCCGAGTTGCGGACTTCCCGGGGTAAGCCGGCGGAGGGGGAGATCCGGCTGCGGGCCTATCATGAAGGGGGCCAGGTCAATATCGAGATTTCTGATGACGGGGCTGGAATTCCCCTCCAGAAGGTCAAGACGAAAGCCATTGAGAGAGGGCTCGTCAGTCCCCAGAAAGCCGAGTCCATGAGCGACAAGGAGATTTACAACTTGCTGGTCATGCCCGGTTTTTCAATGGCAGCGGAAGTGACCAATGTTTCCGGACGCGGTGTGGGTATGGATGTCGTTAAGACCAACATCGAAAAGATTGGGGGTACTTTTGACATCCAAAGCCAAGAGGGTCAGGGAACCTCGGTCAAGATCAAGATTCCCCTGACGCTGGCCATCATTCCGGCCTTGATTGTCACGGCAGCCGGTCAACCTTTCGCCATCCCCCAAGTCAGCCTGCTGGAACTTGTACGCCTCGAGGGAGAGGACATTCGAAGAGGCATAGAAAGAATTGCCGGAACTCCCGTCTATCGCTTGCGCGGTGATCTGCTTCCCCTGGTCTACCTGGATCAGATACTGGGTCTTCGAGATAACCAAGAGGAAGCAAAGGACCTGGAGGAAGTGAGCATCGTCGTTTTGCAAGCGGACAGCCGCCAGTTTGGACTGGTGGTGGAAAGCGTTTGGGATACGGAAGAAATCGTGGTGAAGCCTCTTGGAAAACAACTGAAAAACCTGAGGAGCTTTGCCGGGGCCACCATCATGGGTGATGGGAAGGTGGCTTTGATCATTGACGTCCTGGGGATTGCCCATGAGGCGGGAGCGGTTTCTGAAATTCAGGATGAGGCTGGTTCCGATGGCAAAGGAAGGCAAGAGGGAGCGACCAATTCCCAGACCCTTCTCATCTTTAGCGCTTCTGGAGAGGACCGTCTGGCTTTACCCCTGTCCGTGGTGGATCGGCTGGAAGAGTTTCCTCGAAAGAGTATTGAGAACACCACAGCTGGTGAAGTCATCCAGTATCGGGGAGAGATCTTGCCTCTTGTGAACCTGGCAACGCAGTTAGGTCAGGCTTGCGGTGAGTCCCAGGATAACGTTCAGGTGATTGTGTTTAACCAGGGACAAAAAAGAATTGGCGTGCTCGTTGACCGGATCATCGACATTGTCCAGGAGACTGTAGAGGTCCAGAAAGGGGAGCAGCGGAAAGGGATCATGGGGTCCGCCATCGTCCAGGAGAACGTGGTTGATCTGCTGGACATCCACCATGTGATCAAGACCTACGATGCCAGCTGGTTTAACAATATACAGGGTCTGTCCAGGAACCGTAAACAGAGAGACGGGAGCGTTCTGCTTGTGGACGGCTCGCCGTTTTTTCGTAAATTGCTTCGTTCCGAACTGGAGATAGCTGGATACAGAGTCCTTGAAGCGGTCAACGCAACGGAGGCTCTCGAGCGGCTGTCAGGTCATAGCGTGAACCTCATCATTACTGAATTAGATTTACCCGATACCGACGGATTGGGACTCCTGTTGCAGGTGAAACAAGAGTCTAGTTTCTCTGAAATCCCAGTCATGGTCCTCACCAGTCGGGACAGCGAAGAAGATCGTCGCCTGGGGCTGGAGGCAGGTCTTGCCGCCTATCAAGTGAAGTTCGATCGAGAGGCTGTCTTGCAAACGGTTGGACAGCTCTGGGCACAGGGAAGCAAGGGCAGTTCCGGAGAAGACAAGAGCATGACGAACAGTTCACAAGATCTAGCTGTGGCGGAGAGGGGTTGAGGTCATGGAAGATAAACAGTGTGTGACGTTTTATCTCGAGAAACACTTCTTTGGTGTAGATGTGTTGAAGGTACAGGAAGTCATTCGCACCCAGGAAATGACCCCCGTGCCGTTGGCATCGAATCTGGTCGGAGGATTGATCAACCTTCGCGGGCAAATCGTCACTGCCATTGATCTTCGGCGCAGACTCAAATTTGCTGACCGGCCTGTTGATGTGTCTCCCATGAATGTGGTGGTTCGCTTTGACAAGGAAGCCGTGAGTCTACTCGTTGACGAGATTGGCGATGTCCTTGAGATTGGTTCGGAACACTTTGAACCACCGCCCCAAACGCTGAGCACTTCGATTCGGGATGCCACAGACGGAGTCTACAAGCTGCAGGGCCAAATACTGGTTTTGCTCAGTGTGGAAAAACTTCTTCAAAGCAACGGCGATGGGTAGGAGAAGAAGGAAACAATGGTAAACCTTATTTCAAGTCTTGTGTTGATCACCCTTCTTGGGGGATTTCTGATGCGACGACACCGGAAGTTCCACGTTCCCCTTATGATCATCGCCTTTGTCGCTGATCTTAGTCTGGTTATGTATGTCGAGTTGCAGTTACACGCCGTTGAGAGAGTTCTGGCCGGCGTCAGCCCGCTCATTCTATTTCACGCCTTGATTTCTACGGGGGTACTGCTGCTTTACGTCACCATGGCCGTTCTAGGAGTCAAGCTCCTAAAGAACCCCTTGAAGGTGAGAGTTTGGCATAGCTGGTGTGCTGTGGCATTTGTAACCTTTCGATTGCTCAATTACGGGACCAGTTGGCTGGTCTGAAGACGAACCGAAAAAAGGAGGCCTAATAATGGCTGCAAGTACAGCCGCTGTTGCAAAATCTTCCCCTCAGAGTTTGTACAAACGCCTGGGAGGAGCAAAAGCAATCACCGCAGTGGTCAATCAGCTTTACAAACGTGTATTGGCAGACCCATCGCTGAGCCTGTTCTTTGAAGACGTAGACATGAAGCGCCTCAAGGTCCAACAGCGGACCTTCCTGAATCAGGCGCTGGGCGGCCCAAGCCGTTATCGGGGACTGGACATGAAGACGGCCCATGCAGGTCTGGGTATCGAAAAAAGCCATTTCGATGCCGTGGCCGGACATCTCGTTGCCACGCTCGAGTCCCTGAAAGTCCCACAACCATTGATCGACGAGGTAGTGGCTCTTGTATCCCCCTTGTCGACAAACATTGTGAATAGCCCATCGCAGAAAACTGAATCCCAAACAGGAGGTAAAAACGAAATGACTAACGGTAAATTCTCAGCCGCGGCCACCGCAAAAACGATGGCAGGCCAGTCGCTCCAGTTTCAGTCCATGATGGAGAATTCACCCACCAATGTGATATTGGCGGACCAGGACTTCAACATTATCTACATGAACCCGGCCTCGTTGGAGACCTTGAAGACGCTGGAGCAGTATCTGCCGGTCCCCGTGGATCAGGTGGTAGGATCCAACATTGATATCTTCCACAAGGATCCCGAGCACCAGCGCAAGATCCTGTCCGATCCCAAGAACCTGCCCCACCGGGCCAACATCCAGATTGGCCCGGAGACGGCCGACTTGCTGGTTAGCCCGATTTATGACCAGAAAGGGAAATTCCTGGGTCCCATGGTGACCTGGGAAGTGATCACCGCGAAGCTGAAGCTGGAAACGGAGCAGGCCCGTCTTCAGGCCATGATGGAGAATTCACCCACCAATGTGGTCTTGGCCGACAAGGACTTGAATATCACTTACGTGAACCCGGCTTCGGTGAAGACCTTGAAGACGCTGGAGCAGTATCTGCCGGTCCCGGTGGACAAGGTGGTGGGTTCCAATATCGACATCTTCCACAAGGATCCGGCCTACCAGCGCAAGATCCTGTCCGATCCCAAGAACCTGCCACACCAGGCCAACATCCAGATTGGCCCTGAGACGGCTAGCTTGCTGGTGAGTCCGATCCATGACCAGAACGGAAACTACATGGGTCCCATGGTGACCTGGGAAGTGGTCACCGCGAAGCTGAAGCTGGAGACGGAGCAGGCACGGATTCAGTCCATGATGGACAATTCACCCACCAATGTGGTCTTGGCCGACAAGGACTTGAATATCACTTACGTGAACCCGGCTTCGGTGAAGACCTTAAAGACGCTGGAGCAGTATCTGCCGGTACCGGTGGACCAGGTGCTGGGATCCAACATCGACATTTTCCACAAGGACCCGGCTTACCAGCGCAAGATCCTGTCCGATCCCAAGAACCTGCCACACGAGGCCAACATTCAGATTGGTCCCGAGACGGCTAGTTTGCTGGTCAGTCCGATCCATGACCAGAATGGAAACTATCTGGGCCCCATGGTGACCTGGGAAGTGGTCACCGAGAAACTGAAGCTGGAGACAGAGCAGGCTCGTCTTCAGGCCATGGTTCAGAATTCGCCCACCAATGTGGTCTTAGCGGACAAGGACCTGAACATTGTTTACCTGAACCCTGCTTCTCTGAACACCTTAAAGACGTTGGAGCAGTACCTGCCCGTACCAGCGGCCAAGGTGGTGGGATCCAACATCGACATTTTCCACAAGGATCCGCAGTACCAGCGCAAGATCCTGTCCGATCCCAAGAATCTGCCTCACCAGGCCCACATCCAGATTGGTCCCGAGACTGCCGACTTGCTGGTCAGCGCGATCCATGACCAGGATGGGAAGTACCTGGGCCCCATGATCACATGGGAAGTGATCACCCAGAGGCTGGAGAACGAGCGCCAGATCAAAGAGGCGGCCGAGCGAGAAAAGGAGGCAACTGAAGCGCTGAAAGAGAAGGTGTCTGGGGTTCTGGAGGTCGTTGGTTCTCTAGCCAGTGCCTCTGAGGAGCTGACTGCCGTCAGCCAGCAGATGGGATCGGCAGCCGAGGAGACCTCGGTCCAGGCTAACGCGTCCTCAGCGGCCGCCGAGCAAGTCAGCAAGAACGTCCAAACGGTCTCGACTGCTTCGGAGGAGCTCAATGCCAGCATCAAGGAAATCGCTGAAAATGCGAGTGAGGCAGCCAAGGTGGCAACTGCAGCCATGGAGATGGCCGACAAGACAAACGAGACTGTGGGTAAACTCGGCGAGAGCAGTGCTGAAATCGGGCAGGTGATCAAGGTCATCACCTCCATTGCCCAGCAAACCAATCTGCTGGCTCTCAATGCCACTATCGAAGCCGCGCGTGCGGGTGAAGCGGGAAAAGGCTTTGCTGTGGTGGCAAACGAGGTGAAAGAACTGGCCAAGGAGACGGCCAAAGCGACCGAGGAAATCGGCCAGAAGATTGGGGCGATTCAGACGGACACGGAAGGAGCCGTGGGTGCCATCCAGGAGATCACCACGATTGTGAACAAGATCAACGAAATCCAGACCACAATCGCCACTGCCGTCGAGGAACAGACGGTCACGACCAATGAGATCGGTCGAAATGTAGGTGAGGCTGCGAAGGGTGCCGGGGAAATCGCGGAGAACGTCGCTGGAGTGGCCCAGGCTGCTGAGAGCACCTCTCAGGGTGCCGCTGACACGCAAAAATCAGCGGAAGAGTTGGCCCGTATGGCAGCGGAACTGAAGCGACTCGCTGACGACTTCTAGGTCCGGATTATTCATAGGCTGACGTCGCGCAACGCAGTCCGGAGGGATGATCCCGCCGGGCTGCAGCAGACGGTTTATGAATCCTCCAGGCTAGAGGATGCACGAGTCCCGAGAACGCCTATGGAACAGATGAAAACACTGCATGTTCTGGGAGTGAGCTTCCAGACTGCCCCAGCGGCCGTCCGTGAAGCTCTGGCATTCAATCGGCGAGAAGCGGCTTCTCTGTTGTGCGAAGCTGTGTCGGAAATACTCGATTTGGAAGCCGTCGTTGTTTCGACCTGCAACCGCTCAGAGTTTTACCTGGCCTTGCCACCAGGAGAGGAGGTCCTGGAGCGTTGGCTTTCCATTCTTCAGCGCACCAGACCCGAAGCTCCTATTCTCCGGTCCGAGTGCCTGCGATATCACTTCAAGGAACCCCGAGCCCCACGACACCTATTCCGTGTAGCCTGTGGACTCGAGTCAGCCGTTCTGGGTGATGTCCAGATCCTCGGCCAGGTCAAGCAATCTCTGGCAGTGGCCGCCCAATGCGGATCTCTGGGAAGCACTCTGAACCGGCTTTTCTCTCAGGCCATTCAGGCCGGCAAGCGGGCACGCCGGGAAACAGACATCGGTAGCGGTTCCGCCAGCATAGGGTCAGCTTTGGCGGGCATATTGTCTCAACGTCGTCGAACGCTTCCCAAGGGGAAGAGACCGGAAGTTCTCATAATCGGGGCCGGAGTGGTGGCGCGCAGCATTGGCTATCATCTGGTCAAGCGGAGCTTGGGAGAGATCACATTTATGAATCGCACCGATGCCAGGGCTAAGCGACTGGCGGAAGACCACCGGATGTTCGCACGTCCTTGGTCCTCTTTGGATAGGGCTCTCATGGAGGCCGATATCGTCATTGCCGCTACCTCGGCATCACAACCGATTCTGCGGCGGGACATGCTGGATCGCCTGGCCACAAAGCGTCGTCGGCCATTACTGGTGGTCGATGCCGGGTTGCCCAGAAACGTAGAGCCAGGCTCTACCGTTGAAGTCCTGGGTATCGATGCCATTAGCGAGAGCCATGAAGAAGCCTTGGCCCAGCGTCGGGCGGCTGTTCCCGAAGTGGAACAGATCGTTGCGGAAGAGCTGGGTGGGTGGGAACGATGGCGCACCGGTCTGCCCATGGAGGGAATGATCAAATGCCTCTACCAGGAGGCTGCTGCTCTCAGCCAGAATGAAGCACAGAACCTTGTCGGTGCTACAATGTTTTCTCAGATACAAGCCCAGCAAATCCTCTTGCGTTCTTTCAAGCGCTTGCTGCATAGGCATGTCCGGAGCTTGCGAGAACTCGACACCGCAAAGGTCAGTGGCAATGCAGCGACGTGGATTCCTGTAGCGGGAATTTCTCCCCTAGAGAAGTCGTAAGGTGGAGGTGAGTATCTGTAAGAAATACGGAACCAAGAACCATGGGACATGAGAAGGGCAGAGCCCTGCAAAAACAACTAGCTCGATCCTTTCAACTGGGGCTGTTGGCCAAAGATATGGTCCGACTGCGCCACCAGAAGGACCACCGGAATGCCGAAAAAGCGCGTGGTCTTTTTGTTGAGCGGTTGGGATTGTTGCATGGTTTACCTCAAAAAATTGGGCAAATCCTTTCACTGACTGAACTCACCGAAGAGGAGCAGGTATACACGCCGCTGACGGAGTCCCAGGCCACTCTTTCTCCAGAGGTTGCCTTTTCGGAAATTGAAAAGAGCCTGGGTGCCAGGATTTCCGATTGCTTCCAGAGTATCGAAGAGAAAGGTATTTCCGCCTCTTTAGGTCAGGTTCATCCGGCTGTTCTCCTGGATGGTCGGAAGGTGGCGGTGAAAATCCAGTATCCGGGGATCGAAGAAACCTTGAAGCTTGACTTGCGAGCGCTGGGATGGCTGTCCGCACCCATCGGTGGTCTGCGGCGCGGTTTTGACCTGGCAGCATACCGTAGAGAAGTTGGCTGTATGCTGGCCCAGGAACTTGACTACAGGCAGGAAGCGGAGATGATTCAAAATTATCGCTTGTTGACGAGTAACTGGAACCAGGTTTGGGTGCCTGAGGTGGTCGAAGAGTTCAGCGGTGAACGGATTCTGACCATGACCTGGGTGGAAGGTGAACCGTTTTCCTCCACTCTGACGTGGCCGCTTCAGCAGCGCCGCGCCCTTTCCACATGTCTTCTCCGTCTGTTTTTGAGCAGTGTCTTTAAATGGGGTGTTCTCCATGCTGATCCCCATCCGGGCAATTATCGCTTTCACCACCGGAATGGCCGTGTGGTGGTGGGATTACTGGACTTTGGCTGTGTTAAAAGGCTCGAAGCTCAAACGGTAGAAGGCCTGGCAGGGCTCATAGCAGATGTGATCGACGGCCAGAGAGCACCTCATCCCGATGAGGTGCTCTCACGCTTTGTTGAGATGGGATTTAGTCAGCAACTCCTGTCCCCGATGGCCGACCGGTTGATCCCCTTGAGTCAAGTCCTGTTTGAACCCTTTTTCGTGGACAGGCCCTTTTCACTTTCCTCCTGGAATCTGGGCCAAAAGGCCAATGACATTCTGGGGGAATTTCGCTGGAATTTTCGCTTTGCAGGGCCAGCCCAGATGATTTTCTTCATGCGCGCCTACCAGGGCTTAATCAAGTACTTGGAAGCACTCGATGCTCCCATCAACTGGCGAGCAGCACTGGAAGAGGCCTGGGAGAGCTTAAAGACAATGCCCCCTACAGGTTTGGCCGTTCAAGGTCGAAAAGAAAAAGGGAAGAGGTTGTTGAAATCAGAGAGGCTTCGTATCAAAGTAATGGAGGCAGATCAGACAAAAGTGGAAGTGACCTTTGGAGCTGCCGCTGCTGAAAATCTCCCCGATTTGGTTCCGGAAGAAACCCGAGCGAAGTTGGATGAACGCGACATCGACTTGGACGAGATTGTTCGGGACGTTGTCGCTCGCGATTTTGAGCCTGGCGAATTGTTTCACCTGAAGGAGGGCACCAAGAGTATTCGTGTTTGGCTGGAATGACTCCTTGGAATTCTACAGAACGAGACGACCGTTTTGAAAATATGACACTAGGGAAGGGGAGAAACCGATGAAGGCATTGGTGGTTGATGATTCCAAGGCCATGCGGATGATTATCGGCAGAACCTTACAAGAACTCCAGTTTGAAGTCGTGGAGGCAGTCGATGGGGTAAAGGCTTTGGAGCTTCTCGAAAAGGAAGGTGGGCCTGACCTCATCTTAGTGGATTGGAACATGCCCGAGATGGACGGTTTGGAATTTGTCAGGGCCCTGCGGGGAAATCCCAAATGGAGTTCTGTTCCTGTTGTGATGGTGACCTCTGAAACCGAATTGGAACGGGTGAGCAAGGCACTGGAAGCGGGAGCCGATGAGTACGTCATGAAGCCGTTCACTCGGGAAGTTCTGCAGGAAAAGTTGCAGCTATTGGGTCTGATCGAATGAAAGAAACCGCAAGAGAGATTCGGATTCTGGTGGTCGATGACGCCGTGGTTATGCGCAAGCTGATCACGGATGTTCTGTCGCAGGATCCAGGCTTGAAATCGGTGGGTTCAGCGCCCAATGGCAAGATCGCGCTGGCCAAGATTCCTCTGTGCAATCCTGATGTGATTACCCTGGACATCGAAATGCCGGAAATGGACGGACTAGAGGCTTTGAAGCTGATCAAGGAGCGATACCCCCACATTCAAGTGATCATGTTCAGTAGCCTCACGGAGAGAGGGGCAACCAAGACCTTGGAAGCTCTCTCCCTGGGTGCCAGCGATTATCTCACCAAACCCGCCACAGCCTCTCTGGAGCTCAGTTTGGAGCGTCTGCGGGAGGAGCTGGTTCCGAAAATCAAACAGTTCTTTGCCAGTAAAGCCGAAATCGAGACTCCTTCCGTGCCTGCTCCGGACATCCGAACTTCCGCCTACCCTCGGTTCCAAAGGAAGGCAGGCAAGCCTCAGGTGGTAGCGATCGGTGTGTCCACCGGAGGACCCAACGCTCTGGAGCAAGTGCTGCCGTCACTGTCAGCTGATTTTCCCGTGCCCATCGTGATCGTTCAGCACATGCCACCCATGTTCACGCGCCTGTTGGCCAAAAGCTTGAATCTTCACTCCCAGCTGGAGGTCCGCGAAGCGACAGACGGAGAAGTGTTGGAGCCGGGAGTCGCCTTGATCGCTCCTGGTGATTACCATCTCACCGTTCAGCGTGAGGACGCCGGAGTGGTGACTCGATTGAACCAGGAGACGCCGCAGAATTACTGCCGTCCAGCTGTCGACGCCCTCTTCGATTCGTTGGCAAAGGTCTACGGAGCGGAGGTGCTGGTTGTCATCATGACGGGCATGGGACACGATGGTTTGCGGGGTATCCAGCAGCTGAAGGAGCACGGCACTTATGTGATCGCCCAGGATGAAGCCACCAGCGTGGTCTGGGGAATGCCCGGTGTCGTGGTGGAAGGCGGGCTGGCAGACGCTGTCCTTCCAGTGGATCAGATCGCGCAGGAAATAAAACGTCTCGTGTCACCTGCTGAACACGAGGCACTAAGTGTGGACTTGAAAGTAAGCAGCTCGCGGTATTGAGAATTTCTGTTGCTCATTTGTAAACTGAAAAATATAAACTAGAAAAAGGAAGTAGGATGTTATGGGAGAAGTCCTGGAAAGCCAAGATGTAGTTAGTGTCGTTCAAGATGTGTTCACCTCTCTGTTGGGACTGGAGATCGTGTCGGATGAGGACGACGCACCCGTTGTTGAACCCTCGAAGAAGGTCAGTACCACCGTCGGAATCGCCGGCGACTGGAATGGCACCCTTACGATGGAATGCGATTCTGATACGGCCTGTCTTTTGTCCTCCGCCATGCTGGGTACCGATCTCGATACCGACCTCACCGATGACGTCAAAGACGTGTTAGGAGAGCTTGTCAATATCATGGCCGGGAACGTCAAAGGAACTCTTCCCGGCCAATCCAAATTGTCCCTGCCCCTCATTGTTGAGGGCAACGACTATCACGTCGGAATCCTTAACGGAAAAGTACTGATGAAAAAAAGGTTGTCCTGTCAGGGAAAAACTGTGACGATTGCCGTGGTCGTGCGCGAAGCGTAATTTCACCTAGGGTGACTTCGTCACCCCGTGCCTTCGTGAATTCGTGCTGTCGTAGGTTCGTGCCTAGGGTGACTTCGTCACCCCGTGCTGTTGTGCAGTCGTGCTTGGGTGACTTCGTCACCTCTCCCCCCCCCGTGCTTTCGTGAATTCGTGCTGTCGTGGGTTCGTGCCTGTAGGAGTTCTGACCGGACCTTCCGGCGCCCCTTCGGGGCTCAAGTGACAGCCCAAACGGATGTCAGACAGTTCTGTCACGCACGACAGCACAGCGTGACTCCCGTCACGCCCATGGATCTGAGACGATGGACAGGACTAGTCTGCTACTAGCTTGGTCAGTGAGTCCTGGTCAAAGGGCTTCACTAGAAATTCTGAAAGGCCTGCCTGGCGAGCGCTCTCCATTTCCTTTTCCATTGATTTACTCGCCAGACCAATAAACCGAGAGGACTTCAAGTTCGTTTCGCTGCGAAGCGTGGTGAAGATCTGCAGGACATCCACTTCAGGGATATCCAGGTCTAGAAAAACCACGTCCGGGGACTCTTGGCTGGCCAGCTGGAGTGCTGTTTCCGCTTCCTTTGCCGTAAACACACTGGCGACTCCGGCCAAGAACTTCTTAGCGGCAAAGAGAATGCTTTCGTTGTCGTCCAGGACAAGCACCCGCTTCTTGATGTCCAGTTTTAGGACCTTCCGTACTTTGGAATGAAGAAGTTGCTCATCGAACGGTTTAACAATGTAATCAGAGATCCCAACTTGAACGAGTTTCACGACCATCTCCTTGGCCGAGTCAGCCGTGAGCATGATCACCGGAATGTCCTTGGTGGTGGAGTCTTTTCGGAGTTCTACCAGAGCCTCTGGCCCTTCCATGACCGGCATGTTGATATCCAGCAGAATCAGATCCGGCTTTTCT
>CBDUTA010000065.1:0-12868 GCA_965369785.1 uncultured bacterium | reverse complement strand
CCATGTTGGACGATATCGCCATTTTAACCGGTGGTAAGGTCATCTCCGAAGATCTTGGAATCAAACTGGAGAAGGTAACTCTCGAAGATCTGGGCCAGGCCAAGAGAATCACCATCGACAAAGACAACACCACCATTATCGAAGGGGCCGGGAAGGGCGCGGACATTGCCGGTCGGGTCAAGCAGATCCGAGCTCAGATCGAAGAAACCAGCTCCGATTATGACCGCGAAAAGCTTCAAGAGCGCCTTGCTAAACTGGTTGGCGGAGTCGCCGTCATCAAAGTCGGGGCGGCCACCGAGATTGAGTTGAAGGAAAAGAAAGCCCGGGTCGAAGATGCCATGCATGCCACCAAGGCGGCAGCTGAAGAGGGCATTGTGCCGGGCGGCGGCGTGGCCTTCTTGCGGGCTATAAAGGCCCTCGAAAAGTTCAAACTGGAAGACGAAGACGAGCAGATTGGTGTAAATATCATCAGGCGCGCCCTTGAGGAACCGTTGCGCCAGATCGCTCTGAATGCGGGACACGAGGGTGCCATTGTGGTCGCTAAAGTCTTCGACAACAAGAACACCAACTTCGGCTTCAACGCGGCCACCGAGGAATATGAAGACCTGGTGGCAGCAGGAGTAATCGATCCCACCATGGTCGCTCGCACCGCTTTGGAGAATGCTGCTTCCATTGCAGGTCTTCTACTCACTACCGAAGCCTTGGTCACGGATGTACCCGAAGATGCGAAGGCAGCTGCTCCAGGCGGCCCTCCCGACATGGGCGGAATGGGCGGAATGGGCGGAATGTACTAACCAGAAGCCGCGAACGAGAAAGCGCTCTCGCGCTTTCTCGTAGAGAATAGAGAAAAGAGCAAGAAAGGTTGGAGTGCTCACCGCCTTCTCTTGCTCTTTTTTTTGTTTGTCCCTACCGGATTGAGCACAAATCTTTGAAGAAATGGGAAATGTCGGGCCCAGGCAGACCCTCGCCGACTCGGGAAGGACAAACAGCCTCTGAGCCCTCCACCCTGGAGGGCTTTTTCTTAGGTTGACTATGATACAAGGGGCGCACGTCAGTGCGCCCCTACACAAAAAACCTGGGTCAGTCGAGTTTTGAGACAGTCTCTCACGCCCCTGTACTTGCCCTTCCCGCTTTTTTCTGCACAATAGCTTGGGTGTCTCAAAGATGGTGGGTGATCGTGTTTTGCAGTGGGGTTGTCTATTTGACACTGTTTTATCAGTTGGGCAACCTGTCCTTCTTCGGTTCCGATGAACCTCGCTACGCTCGCGTTGCCGAGGAGATGAACCTGCGCGGCAACTACATCACTCCAACCCTGAATTTTCGCCCTTGGCTGGAGAAACCTCCCTTATTGTTCTGGCTGGAGGCTGTAAGCTTCCGATTATTCGGAGTTCACGAGTGGTCGGCCCGACTTCCAGCCGCAACCCTGGCCCTCTTGTCACTGTGCATTGTAGCCCTGTTAGCCGTCGAGTTGGCGGGGCCGCGCGTCGCTGTTTTCACCGTCCTGATCTTGTGCACCTCAGGTTTGTTTTTCGTCTTCGCCCGTGCTGCCAGCACCGATACGCTTCTGGTAGCACTGCTGACCACTGCCATGGTATGTGGCTTCCAAGCCACTGGCAGCCCATCCAAACTGTGGGCGGCTAGCGCCGGCCTGGCACTAGGTCTCGCCGTCTTAGCCAAAGGTCCCGTGGCCATAGTCCTTTTCGCCGGCGTCTTTGGACTTTACTTCCTGCTGGAACAGAAACTCGGTTGGAACCTGAAACAAATCATCTTGGCGACGATCCTGTTTTCCTTCACGACGGTGCCCTGGTTTTGGCAAGTTTGGGAGGAAAATGGATACGACTTTGTGGCCACCTTCTGGATCAATCATCACCTGGCACGCTTCGTAACCGACATCCACCACCACTCGGAACCCTTTTGGTATTACCTGGTCGTTTTGGTCCTAGGATTTTTCCCCTGGGTCTGCTTTCTGGGTTCCGCCGTCCTCCGCACCTGGAGACGGCGCAGACACCTTCTCAGTAGCTCCTACCGCCCTGAACTCTTTCTGTGGTTGTGGGTGGGCGTGCCCTTTGTCTTCTTCTCACTCAGCGAGAGCAAACTGGCGGGGTATATACTGCCCGTGTTTCCACCACTGGCTGTGATTGTCGCCATGGAGTGGGAACACTGGCTCAAAGGTGATTTGATCAGCCATCGCATGATGCGACCTCAGTTTATGGCACTGGGGGGATACGCTCTGGCGGTTGTCGTGGCACTGATCTGGGGCACCTCCCTGGTTTACGATTCAGTGGCTTTGGGCGTTCTCCTGGCTTCACCGATATTGGGAGGGATCACCTGTGCTTACATCGAGTTCCGCAAACGTCATCCTCTGGCTATCTTTTTGACCCTGGTGGCAACCATGACCTTATTTGCGTCACTCGCCTATTGGAGAGCCGCCCCTGTGGTCGATGATTACTATTCCTCTCGAGACCTTTCCCAGCTGATTCTCCCCAGAATCTCCCTGAAAGAGCCTTTGATCCTTTACCGTTACTTTCATCATACCGCCCATTACTACACCCGTTATCAAGTTGCTCAGACATTCCCGTCCGGACTGAAAGAGCTGCAGGATTATTTCCGAAAACATCCCCAGGATCGATACTACATCCTCACTCAGGAACACGGATGGAATGAGCTGCAGACCCTTGAATCGACTTTGGTTCGACATCAGGGAAATCTTTACCTGATTGAAATCGCTTCACCTGTTTCCTGGGACAAGTTGGGGCAGGAACAGAAACAGGGTACCCGAGAAGGGTTTCAAAATTCTGACCCGAAAGGGCACAACATGTTAAAATCAGCACTTTCGCGGTAGATTTGACTTTAAAGCTCCACAACACACAGACCTCTGAACTGGAGGAATTGAAACCTCTGGACGGGAAAACTGTCCGAATGTACACGTGTGGACCCACGGTCCACGATTATGTCCATATCGGAAACTTCCGAACCTTCGTTTTTCAGGACCTTCTGAGACGCTACATCAAATACAAGGGGTTTCCGCTTCTCCATGTCGTGAATATCACCGATGTGGACGACAAGATCATCAGGAAGGCAAAAGAGGCAGGCCTTTCCATCTCGGAGTATACGGAACGCTATGCTCAGGCTTTCCTGGAAGACATGGAGACCCTTCGAATTGAAACACCTGAAGTCATGCCCTATGCCACAAAGCATATCGAGGAAATGGTGGAATTGGTCCTCAAGTTGCGCGATAAAGGCCACACCTATGAACGTGACGGCTCTACCTACTATCGGATCAGCACTTTTTCCGATTACGGAAAGCTTTCGAAAGTGGATCTCGGCAACACCCGAACCGCAGACCGCACGGATGCCGACGAATATACCAAGGAGAATCCTCGGGACTTTGTTTTGTGGAAGGCGAAGAAAGAGGGCGAGGCCTATTGGGATTCTCCCCTTGGACAGGGACGTCCAGGTTGGCACCTCGAGTGCTCCACCATGAGCATGAAGTATCTAGGGAGTACTTTTGACATCCATTGTGGAGGCGTGGACCTGGTCTTTCCCCATCATGAAAATGAGATTGCTCAGAGTGAAGCCGCTACCGAAAAACCCTTCGTGCGTCATTGGGTCCACTCTGAATTCCTTCTGATTGACAGCGACAAAATGTCGAAATCGGAGGGGAATCAATTCACTCTTCGTGATCTGATCAAGCAGGGCTGCGATCCCCTTGCCGTGCGCTATCTTCTTCAGTCGGTCCACTATCGCAAGCAGTTGAATTTCACATTTGAGGCTGTGGGTCAGGCTCAATCGGCGCTACGCCGGATTCATGACTTCCTGCTGCGGGTTGGCGAAGTACCGGATGGACGACCGGAAAACCCTGATCTGACCCGGAAGGTAGCCGAAACCCGCAGCGACTTCCAAGCGGGCCTGGATGACGATTTGAATACCTCTGTCGCCCTGGGCGCTCTGTTTGAACTCGTAAAGGACACCAACATTCTGCTTGAGAGTCAAGAAGTAGGAGAGGTCAACCGGGATCAAATCCTCGGTCTTTTCTCCGATGCCAATCAAGTATTCGCTGTCTTTGAGGCTGATGAACTCCAGATCCAAGACAAAGAGATTGCAGGGTTGATCGAGGAGCGGAAGGAGGCGCGTCGGCAACGTGATTTCCAGCGAGCCGATGAAATCCGCGATCTCTTGGCTGATCGAGGGATTGTTCTTGAGGACACAACAGCAGGAACTCGATGGAAAAGAACCGTGTAGGAATCGGTGCTGCTCAAGTGCACCCCTTGATTGCCCGCTACATGCCCATGGATGGGTTGGATGTGGTGGTGGACTTGGAGAAAAGCCACGGTTCCCAGCTTTACGACGCAAAAACGGATCGATACTACCTCGATTTTTTGTCCTTTTACGGCAGCAATGCTCTGGGATTTAACCATCCGCGGATGATCTCCAAGGAAGTACTGGAAGAACTCGGCCGGGTGGCGGTCCACAAGCCGTCCAATTCAGACATCTATTCACGGGAGATGGCAAGCTTTCTGGACACCTTCACCCGCCATGCCACCCCTGACTTCATGAAACACATTTTTTTCATTGAAGGGGGATCACTGGGTGTCGAAAACGCATTGAAGACTGCTTTTGATTGGAAAGTCCGCAAAAATTTCAGCCGGGGCACAAAAAGGGAAAAGGGATTTAGTGTCATCCATTTTCAACAGGCCTTTCATGGGAGATCGGGCTATACACTTTCTCTCACTAATACTTCCGATCCTCGAAAGACCCAGTATTTTCCGAAGTTTAATTGGCCTCGTATCCTGAATCCCAAATGCACCTTTCCCCTGGAAGGAGACAACCTCCAACACGTCCAGGAACTCGAGACCAAGGCTCTCGCTCAGATTCAGGCCCTGCTGGACCGGGACTCAGAAGACATCGCTTGCCTGATTCTGGAGCCCATTCAAGGGGAAGGCGGAGATAACTATTTCCGCCTTGAATTTCATAGGGAGCTTCGCCGTATCTGTGACGAAAATGAGATTCTGTTCATTTACGACGAAGTGCAGACCGGGTTTGGTGCCACAGGCCGAATGTGGTCCTTTGAGCATTACGTTCAACCGGACATACTGGCTTTTGGAAAGAAATCTCAAGTGTGTGGCATATTGGCTAACGACAGGGTGGACGAGGTTCCCGACAACGTTTTTCGTGTCTCCAGCCGGATTAATTCCACCTGGGGTGGAAATTTGATCGATATGGTGCGTTGCCGGCTCTTTCTGGAGATCTTCGAAGAAGAGAAACTGCTGGAGCATTGCGGCCAGATGGGAGAAGTCCTATTAAAAGAGCTGCACCAACTGGAAGAAGAATTTCCCTCCAAGGTTTCCAACACACGGGGGCTAGGCTTGTTTTGTGCGTTCGATCTACCTGATACGAACTTCCGTGAACAGTTTCGACAAAAACTTTTCGAGAATCACCTTCTTATCCTACCTTCCGGAGAGCACTCCATCCGCTTTCGAACTGCCTTGAATCTGACCGAGGAGGAACTCCTCCAAGGGATGGGCATCATCCGCAAAGTGTTGAAGGAAATGTAACCGGAAGACCGGAAATTCCAAATCCTAAATCACAAATTCCAAACAAATTTCCAAATACTAAATTCCGATTTTCAAAACCTATGAGTGCGGGTTTGCGGACTGTTTTGAACCGAAATTGTTTGTGATTTGGAGCTTGGAATTTGGGATTTGTTTGGAATTTAGGATTTGAAATTTAGAATTTGGAAGTCCCTACACGCTCTTGTAGTGGCGGAGAACAAATTCCTTCAAATCCGGGGTTTCGATCGCAATCACATCGATGCGGACGGGAGTTTCGGAAATCTCATAGCGCAAGAGAAAATTAAAGGCCAGCTCATCCAGCTTCCGTTCCTTTTTCCAGTCCACACTTTCTTCCGGTGCTCGTCCAGCGGGCCCACGACGGGTCTTCACCTCAACGAAGACCAGAAAGGGTCCATCATAGGCAATAAGGTCCACTTCCCCATGAAAGCCCTTCCAGTTACGGGCCACGATATCCCACCCCAACTTCCTGAGATGCTTCAAGGCAATCCACTCACCCCAGCCGCCCAATTCCTTCGGGTCCCGCTGATGAGAAAGCCAACGAGGATTGCACACCCGACCTGAGTGAATCGAGACCGAGCTGTTTAAGGGGTCCATCTCCTGCTATAACGTGCAAAAGTTGGAAACGACGAGAAATTCAGGCTTAGTTGACAAGCCGGGAAGGCGATTTTATGATAAATTTAGGCTTCGAGCGGGAGTAACTCAGTGGTAGAGTGCAACCTTGCCAAGGTTGAAGTCGCGGGTTCGAATCCCGTTTCCCGCTCCATCTTTCCTCTTGATGTCCTTGAACTTCCGGGTGAGAATCTTCCTCTTTCAGGGGAGAGTGGAAATAATCTGGCGAAATTCGTCCTCATTGAAGGCCCGAAGGGTCTCGACCTGAACGTTGCCCAGAGATCTTAAGGAGAGTGAGACGTTGGCACCGGTTTCGTCATCGGGAACTTCGATCACGGTGACCAGATCATAGGCCCCCAGGGTCATGTGAAAACTGGTTACCTTACCTCCTGATTTCTCCACGACCTGCTTGAACTGCTCGAGTCTATCGGGACTCTCTCGAATGTACTCAACACCTTTTTCGGTCCACCTTAACAATATAACGAAAGTGGTCATGATTCGGTCTCCTTTGAGAAGCTCCTAGCCAGGGCGATGCAATTTCCAGACCAGATTCCTCAACAGAGGAACCTCACTAGGAATCTTAGCAAAGTCTGCATGATCCACAAACCTTTTCCCTCCTGCTCTTCAAATCGCGGGTGTCAAATCACCCACTCTGCGGGTGATTTGACCTATTTTTCATCTGCCCCATACCGTCTCCCCACGTCCGGATATCAGCAAGTCCAATCTTTACAGTCAGTTGCAAAAAATGAAGGAAAGAGGCATGAGATTTGCTTCTCTATAGGGCAAGTGGAGAGGGATGAACGCCTAGTCTTCTCCCTCAGTGTGTGTGGACAGCGTGTTACCCATTCCTCTCCGCCTATCTTCAAAGAGAGGGAGGTGAATCCGTGACAACGTCACTCGTCATTGCGATCGTCATCTCGGCTGTCATCCTTTACGGGCTGCTCAGGTCCCGCAACAAAGAAGCCCATCACCTGGACGGCCTGCACATTGTCGGGAGTGCTGAACCCAAGAAGCACTAAAGGGTAGTCTCCTGGGTAGTGGATCCTCTAGGAACTCACCCGCCGATATAAGACATCTCAACCTTGGGGAGATCCGTGGTTTCCGAGGAGCGGATTTCTGAATAGCGGTCGCCTCGGGCCTTCCAGATCGAGGCAACAGCATCGGAGATCTTCTGATCGGAAGCTCCACCCCGCAACAGCCTTCTCAAGTCATTTCCTTGAGTGGCGAAAAGACAAGTGTAGAGAAAACCGTCTGCCGATAACCGAGCCCGAGTACAGTCACCGCAAAAGGGTTGGGTCACAGAGGCGATCATCCCAATTTCGCCAGTTCCGTCCCGGTACTGCCACCTTCTGGCCACTTCTCCCCGATAGCTCGATTCAAGGGGCTTAATCGGCATTTCTGCATCAATCTTCTTGATGATTTCAAAGGCTGGAACCACGTCATCCAGACACCAGCCGTTACTGGTACCCACATCCATGTACTCGATAAAGCGCACGATAATGCCGGAACCTCGGAAGTGACGGGCCATGGGTAAAATGCTTTGCTCGTTGGCGCCGCGTCTGACCACCATGTTGACCTTGATGGAAGCCAGTCCCGCAGCCTTGGCCGCCTCAATTCCCTCCAGCACCTTTGCCACAGGAAAGTCCACCCCGTTCATGGAAGCGAAGACCTCGTTGTCAAGCGAGTCCAGACTCACGGTAACGCGATTCAGTCCAGCCTCCTTCAAAGCCTGGGCCCGGTCGGCGAGAAGCCCTCCATTGGTGGTCAGGGTTAACTCCAGTCCCGGTATCCCCGCTAGTTTTTCCAACAGCGTTTCCAGATCACGGCGCATGAGAGGCTCGCCTCCGGTGAGCCGAATCTTCTTGACGCCATGGCCCGCGAAAATATGAACCAGGCGCTCGATCTCTTCAAAAGTCAGGAGCTTACCCCGTTCCAGGAACTGATAGTGGCGGCCGAAGATTTCCTGGGGCATGCAATAGCTACAGCGGAAGTTACAGCGATCGGTCACTGAGATCCGCAGATCATGAAGCGGTCGACCCGGTTTGTCGTTGATCTTCACACTCATGGCTAATCCAGTATACTTTCCCTGGCTTCGGTTTGGCGAGTCTTCTACAAATGATGCTTGGCTTCAGAGAAATCCTCCTCATCCTAGTGGTCTTCATCGTGGTGCTCTATACTCGATCCTTCCACCTGGTCGGTATTAGGAAATCACTCGGATTGGCCCCCACCACCCCAGCCGACGAGATCAGAATCGGCGCCTCCTGGCTTTCGGACATGGCCAAAGAACAGAGCATCAAACCGGAAGAGGACACACGAATCCAGACCATCCTGGACACCTTCAGGAACACTGGAGCCCTGACTTTTAAGAGCTATAAGGTCTTCCGCCTGGACTCACCGGAAATCAATGCCATGGCATTGCCCGGAGGTCATCTCCTGCTCACACATGGCTTAATGACCTTAGCAGACACTTCAGAGGATCAATTGGCCGGGATTTTGGCCCATGAAATTGCCCACGTTGAATTGGGCCACTGCAGGAAAGCCTTAATCCGAAAGAACCGGACCGAGGCCCTACAGCTTTTCTTGTCGCTTGCAAACCGGCGCCCGGGAACCGCCTCTTCAATCGTTCAGCACCTGGCTAAACTGGGGATCAGCCGGGAATCGGAACTGGAAGCGGATGATTTTGCCCTCAAGTTGCTCTTAAAATCCCGTTACTCCCCCTGGGGCTTAGTGCAGTTCCTGGAAAAAGCCAAAGAAAGGGAACGCATTCCCGAGTGGCTGACCTTTCTCAGTACTCATCCTGGAAATAACGAGAGAATCGAAAGACTGCGCAGAAAGTCGGAAGCCACTCGCCCGAGTAATCCTTGACCAGCTGAACCTAGCCCGGATGACGCATCGTTCGGGCCAGGAGTAGACAATGGAAACTGAAAATACTATAATAGTTTTAGTAGTACACCATGGCCGGCGCACTTGAAGTCCCAAATCGAATCCTTGAAGTGGCAGGATCTCAATTTTTCACTCTGGGGTTCACCAAGGTCACCATGGATGAAATCGCCCATGAACTGGGGATGAGCAAGAGGACTCTGTATCAACACTTCCCCGGGAAAAAAGCCCTGCTGCGCAAGGCCCTACTCAGCAGGAGCGAACGAATCTCAGAAGGTTTGGGGCGAATCAGCCAAAGCAATGAACCCCATTTTGGTAAAAAGCTGGAGCAGGCACTGACGCTGGTGGCAACAGAAATTCCCCACTTTAGCCCGGTCTTTCTGCGGGATATTCAACGGCATGCTCCTGAAGTCTGGCAGGAGCTGGATCAGCGCAGACAGGAGCACATCCACACCCTTTTCGGCCAACTGATCCAGGAAGGCATCCAGGAAGGGTTTCTCCGAAAAGACATCGATGCCGAGGTGCTGGTTCTCCTGTTCTCGACCTTGATCCGAAACATCGTGAATCCGGAAACCTTATCGCATCTCCCCCTGTCCGCTCCTCAAGCCTTTTCCGTGATCAGCGGGGTTTTATTTGAAGGTATTCTCACCGACAAAGGAAGAGCCCAATATCGCAAAAAGGAGTCTTAAATGGGAGTCCCTCCCACCCCTCGAACCCTGATCCTGGCCTTGGTCTTGATGTGGATCTTCTCCAATCATCCCGCCACGGCTTCCGATCTTGAACTGAGCCTCAAGGACGCCATTGAGATAGCGCTCTCCCAAGAAGGCAGTGCTGCGGTTCAACTGGCCGAGGAGGCCATCCGTGAGGTTCAGGCCCGCTCCGGGCAATCCCGGGCAGAGTTGATGCCCCAACTGGACGCTTCAATTGGGTATCAGAATCAGACCCGTAATCTGGAGGCTTTGGGCCTGCAGCCCTCTCCCCTATTTCGGCCGCCCACCCTGGTGGGCCCCTTTACTACTTTCGATGCACGGGCCAGCCTGACTCAAACGATTTTCAACCTCGGTTCGATTCGTCGCTTTCAGGCTTCCAAAGTCGGTATCCAGGTCGCAAAGACGGAAAAGGAGAACATCGAGGAGCGAACCGCTGCTCAGGTGGCCCGATTCTATCTGGAGGCCCTCCGCAACAGGGCCCGTCTGGAGGCAGCCAGAGCCAATCTGGAGTTGGCAACGGCGTTGGCTCGCCTGGCAGAGAATCAGAAAGAGGCCGGGATGGGAACAGGTATCGAGGTGACGCGAGCTCAGGTCCAGGTCTCCAATGAGCAGCAACAGGTGTTGGGAGCCGAGCAGGCATACAGGCAATCTCTTTTGAGGCTTCTCAAGCTGATCGGGGTCCAGCTCGATGTGGAGCTCATACTCACCGAGAACCTCACCAACACACCCGTTCAGGTGGCTGACCTGGAAGAAGCCCTGGCCATCGCCCTTCGCTCTCGCTCCGATTTACGAGCCCGCCAGAAAAGGGAAGAACAAGCCGACCTCAACTACCGGGCTGCCCGATCAGACCGAATTCCCTCCCTCTCAGGCTTTGCCGAATACGGAACCATCGGTTCCGGCATCGACAGCGCTATCCCCACCTGGAATTTAGGAGTCTTCCTGCAGCTGCCCGTTTTTGACGGGGGGAGAGTTGACGCCCGCCGAGCCGAGTCTTTGTCGAGGCTTAGCCTGGAACGGATTGAAGGGCAGGACCTAAGCCGTCAGATCGAACTGGAAGTTCGGTTGGCTTTCGCCGGCCTCAACCTGGCCCGGGAGCAAATCACCGTTGCCGATGAAGGATTACAATTAGCCCAACAGGAACTGGAGCAAGCACGTCGTCGCTATCAGGCCGGCATCACAAGCAGCCTTGAGGTCACCGACGCTCAGACCCGTCTCGAGCGTGCCCGGGAAAATCGGATCACCGCTCTGTTCAACTATAACCTGGAGCGGATCAACCTGGGCGAAGCGATGGGGACCATTCGGAGCATGATTCAATGAGGACCGATAAAAAAAAGATCATCCCCGTCCTGATGCTGATCGTCTTCCTGGGACTGTTTGCCTTCTTTTGGCTGAGGGAAGGAAGGGAAGAGTCCTCCGACAGCATCTTTCTTTCCGGAAATATCGAGCTCACCACAATGAATCTGGCCTTCACTGTTGCCGGAAGACTCATTGAGCTCAATGCTGAAGAAGGCGACCCGGTGAGCAAAGGCATGATCATTGCTCGCCTGGAACAACAGCAACTACTCCATCGCCGTGAGCAAGCCCTGGCCACCCTGGCTTCCACCCGCTCTCGTCTGGCAGAGTTGGAAGCCTTCCTTCAGTATCAGACGGAAAACGTGGAAGCTCAGATCGAGCAACGGCGTGCGGAACTCATGCAGACTCAGGCCACCCTAAATCAGCTCCTCTCCGGATCCAGAGAGCAGGAAGTTGCCGAGGCTCGAGCCATTCTGGAGCGGGTCCAGACAGAATTTGAAAAGGCCAGGCGAGACTGGGAAAGAGCGGAAACTCTTTATGAAAAGGAAGACATCTCCACTTCACAACACGACCAGTTCAGAACCGCATTTGAATCTACCAGGGCCTCGGTAAGACAGTCTGAAGAACATCTGGCTCTGCTGATTGAAGGTCCGCGCCAGGAGGACATTCAGGGCGCCCGCGCTCAGGTGGCTCGGGCCGAAGCCGGATTGAGGCTGGCCGAGTCCCTCCGACTGGAGGTCAAGAGAAACCGACAGGCCCTCGAGACGGCCCGGGCCGAGATCCAGGGAGCCCAGGCTCAGGTGGGACTCATTGACGCACAACTCGAGGAGATGGTGGCGGTTTCTCCCATTGACGGAATTGTCCTGGTGAAAGCCGCCGAAGTGGGGGAGGTACTGGCTGCCGGGGTTCCGGTGGTTGAGATCGGAGATCTGGATCATCCCTGGCTGCGGGGCTATATCGGTGAAAAAGACCTGGGCCGGATCAAACTGGGTTCCCCGGTGAAGATCACCACCGATTCCTTTCCCGAAAAGGTTTATCCCGGCCGGGTCTCCTTTATCTCCTCGGAGGCTGAGTTCACACCCAAGCAGATCCAGACCTCCAGCGAACGGGTCAAGCTCGTTTACCGCATCAAGATCGAGGTCTCCAACCCCGAGGGCGAATTGAAACTCAATATGCCTTCGGATGCCGAGATTATCCTGACAGAGACTGCAGAGGGCGAAGCACCGAGGTGAGCCGGGTGCCAAGTCCATTCAAGAAGTCGGGGGAGGCAATGAGCATTCCATGACACCAAGCACCGCCGAGCAACCACCCATCGCCAGCAGCCACAATCTCACCTGCCGCTTCCCCGAGCTCACAGCAGTCGATCACCTGAATCTTGAGATTTCCCGGGGTGAAATATTCGGATTGGTAGGCCCTGACGGCGCCGGAAAAACCACCACCCTGCGCCTCTTCTGCGGTCTCCTCAAGCCCACCGAAGGCAGTGCCCAGGTGGTCGGCTACGATGTTTCTCGAGATGTAGAAAAAGTGAGAGATCGAATCGGCTATATGGCCCAGCGATTCGGTCTCTACCTGGATCTGACCGTCCAGGAAAACATGACCTTTTATGCCGATCTCTACGGGTTACCTCAAGGCAAGCGCCATCAACTTATGGGATTGCTCCTGAAGATGACCCGCATGGAGCCCTTCCGGAAGCGGCAGGCAGGAAAACTTTCCGGTGGTATGAAACAAAAACTGGCCCTCATGTGCACACTTCTTCATCAACCGGAAATTCTCTTTCTGGATGAGCCCACCACCGGATTGGAT
>CBDUTA010000064.1:0-13152 GCA_965369785.1 uncultured bacterium | reverse complement strand
ATAAGCTCAACGCGGACGTGCAGTTCCGATCCGAGCATCCATGGATCGTGACCCTACAAACTGGAGCGACCAGTGTGGATGATTTAAAGGAGGGGAGCGGGCAAGTTGTGGAACGCTCCCTGGATCTCTCTGCTGTGGAGCTTCGTCGCAAGCAACTGGAAGCATTTGAAGCCACTCAGGGTAAGGTGGATCTTTCACAGGCGGAATTGATCGTGGCGGTGGGGCGCGGCATCAAGAAAGCGGAAAATCTAAAGATCATTGAGGAACTGGCAGAGGCTCTGGGGGCGGAAATCGCAGCAAGTCGTCCCGTTGTCGACAGTGAGTGGCTGACTCGAGACCGTCAGATCGGCAGCTCGGGGCAGACGGTCTCTCCTCGTCTCTATTTAGCTTGCGGTATCTCTGGGGCCATTCAGCACATCGTGGGGATGAAGAATGCTCACTGCATCGTAGCCATCAATACCGATCCCAATGCCCCGATCTTCAACATCTCCACCTACGGGATTGTGGCTGACCTTTTCGAGATCGTCCCAGCCCTGACCAAGAAACTCAAGGAAGCATAGCGCGCTTTGCGCGCGTTCCAGGTTCCAGGTTTTGAGTTTGTTTCGGATTTTGAATTTTGAATTTCAGCCGGTCTGCCGGCTGCGGTCTGCGGGTTGATCTATGAAAGCATTCCTGATTCACCAGCACGGGGACCTGGATCAAGCGCGATACGAGGAGATCGACGATCCGGAGATCCAACCCGGCTATGTTCGGGTAAAAACCCAGGCCACGGCCTTGAATCATTTGGACCTCTGGATAGTGAGAGGACTTCCCGGTCGAGAGCTGGAGATGCCCCACGTGCTTGGGTCGGATGGGGCTGGAATCGTGGAGGAGACCGGGGAAGGGGTGAGTCGTTTTTCTGTGGGCGATCGGGTGATGATCAACCCTGTTCTTTCCTGCGGCGAATGTGAATTCTGCAAGAAGGACGAGCACAGCCTTTGTGTTCGCTTGCGTCTTATAGGTGAACAGGTCGGCGGGACCCACGCCGACCTGTTAGTGCTTCCTGAAGTCAATCTGGAGAAGATTCCGGAAAATGTTTCCTTCCAGGAAGCAGCTGCCTTTTCCCTGGTTTTTCAAACGGCCTGGCGCATGCTCAAAACCCGAGCCAGCATGCAGTCGGACGACGATGTTTTTATTCATGGCATCGGAGGTGGAGTTTCTTCGGCAGCACTGAGCATCGTCAAGTGTTTGGGTGGCAGGGCCTTCGTCAGTTCCTCCAGTGACGAGAAGCTGCAACGGGCCAGGGAGTTGGGTGCGGATTTTGGTTACAACTACACCCAAACAGATGTGGTTCAGGAGGTGATGCGGGAGACGGGGAAGCGCGGTGTAGACATCGTTGTGGACAGCGTGGGAGCCGCGACATGGGGCCAAAGCCTCAAGATGGCTGCCAAGGGAGGGAAAATCGTCACCTGTGGAGCCACCACTGGACCCAGTCCTGAAACAGCCATTCGTCTGATTTTTTGGAACCATCTGTCCGTCCTCGGTTCCACCATGAGCAATCGACAGGAACACCAGGAAATCATTGCTCTATTAGGACAGGGCAAGCTCAAGCCGGTCATTGATCAGGAGTTTGCTCTATCGGAGGGAAGGAGTGCCCTGGAACACCTCCAAAAACAAAACCAGTACGGAAAAGTCGTCCTCATCCCTTAGCCTGCTTGGCGCGGGCTCGTGCGTTCGTGCTGTCGTGCTGTCGAAGCGCGCTTCCCACGCGTTTCAGGTTCCAAGTTCCAAGTTTTGATTTTTGAATTTGGGATTTTGAATTTCCGCTGACAATTGTCTGCGGTCAGGAGGTCAGCTGGTCAGGCGGTCAGGAGGTCAGTTGGTCAGGATCTTCTAGAACGTTGCCGTAAGAAACTCAATCGCGTCTTTCACGTCAGCTCGGATCAGAGCCCAGCCGTGAGGTTCCCCTTCCAGGACCTGGAAAACACTTGAAATCCCTCGATCGATCAGGACCTGGTGAACGATCTGAATGGCTTGCCGCATGGGGAAAAAAGCTTCGTAGCGGTCCTCGGTACCGTAAGACAAGTAAACTTTCAAGTCTTTCAGGTCGGCAGTACGAGCAAGAACCTCTACGCTGTTTTTTAGCCAGTGGTCCTGATTAAAAGGTGTCCCGAAAACGGGATTGAACAATCCGGAAAACCGCCTGACCGCACCCCCGGAAGAAGCATTCATGAGTTTCGATGGATCGTCACCCAGGAGAATGATGGGTGAGCCTGCGGCAACGGAGCTGTAAAGGTCTGGGTATTTCATCGCTATCTTCAGGGCAGCGAACCCTCCCAGGGAGGTTCCGGCGATGACTCGATTCGCCCGTCCGGCTTTGACGCGAAAGTTCTTCTCAATTTCCTGAATGAGGTCCTTGTAAATGTATTCTTCACCGTTCCAGCTCTTGTCCGCATAATCCGTGAAAAAGGGGTTTTTCCCATAGGGGTGGACCATCAAGAACTGCGGTACGTTGTCGTTGAAGAACAGGTCTTCGATGGCCAGGGGGATGTTGTCATACCGTTGCTGTGTCCATTGGGTGTGGTTGTTGTTCATTCCATGGAGAAAATAGATGACGGGAAATCGTCGATCCGCTTCCTCGTCGTAGGCAGGAGGCAGGAGGATGCTGTATCCAGTTTCTTCATCCAGCGCCGAGGAAAAAAAGTCTCGGAATTCTACCCGCGATCCTCCGCTTACTTGAATAGTTTGAGGTGTCCCAGCAGGTCGGGTTGACCATTGCCGCTGACCCCACGTCGCAAGCGAGGCTAAAGAAAGTACAAGAATCGGTAAGAGAAAGAACTTTGTTTTTGCCATTGATTATCGTTCCTCGATGCTTCCTAAAATTTTCTTGATATAGGAGGAGACAGGATAACCCTTCTCGCCCGGTCTCGTCCAGGCGAATTGTGGTGGGGGTACAGGGCTTTGAAGGGTGACCAACACGGGATGAAAGTTCAGTTTTCGGAAGGTAATCCGGTGGGTCACAGGCGAGGCTTTCCTTTTGATTTGCAGATGCAGCCCGTGAGTGTTCCGGAAGTCTTGTGCCAGCCTGGGAGTGGGTGGCCCCTGGATTCGCGGAAATTCCCAGAAGCCTCTCAGGAAAGTGTCATTCCAGTTTTGTGTGAGTAGATACTTTTCACCTTTCTCAATCAAGGCCACCGTATAGTCAAACTCCTGGACAGCGCGCCGGGTGCGTGGTCGGGGGAGAGTTCTCTCCAACCCTTCCCGGTAGGCGATGCAACTGAAGGACAGTGGGCACGAGACGCACTGGGGATCCCGGGGAGTACACACCAGGGCTCCTATTTCCATTAAGGCCTGGTTGAAATCGCGAATGTTTTTGGCCACGGAAGTATTACTGACCAGCTGGACTAGAAACTTTCGGAGCTGTGCAAGCGTCGCTCCCTCAAGAGTGCCCTCGATCTTGAGATAGCGGGAAAAAAGACGGCCAATGTTTCCGTCCAGGATGGATACAGGTTTCCCGTAGGCCAGAGAAAGGATGGCACCCGCCGTGTAGGGACCGATCCCGGGCAGCTGCAGAGCCTGGCTGAAGTCTCGCGGGAATTCACCCCCATGTTGTTCACACACGATTTTGGCGGCTTTGTGGAGGTTGCTCCCACGCTTGTAATATCCCAGTCCGGACCAGGAAGAGAGAATTTCGTTTTCCTGTGCGTCAGCCAACGCTTCGATGTTTGGGTAGGTCTTCAGGAATTCTTCGAAGTAAGGGACGACTGTCTTGACCTGAGTCTGCTGGAGCATGATTTCAGAAACCCACACTCGATAGGCATCAGAATCTTTTCTCCAGGGCAGCTCGCGCCTATTCTTTCGATACCACTTCAAAAGGCGAGAAGCGAATTCCTTAGCGGGAATAGGAAGATTCAAGCTGGAGCACTCCGCGTTCGTTTCAAGTTCCAAGTTCCAGGCTCCAGTTCGGAGCGCGCTTAGCGCACGTTCCAGGTTTCAGGTTTCAAGTTCCAGGTTTTGAATTTCGAATTTTAGCTGTCAGTCCTCCGTGCTCCTCTCTCAGTTGTCTGTTCCATTGCTGTCGAAGGCATCGTCATCATACACTGAGACGTTGTCGAATCGAACCATCTTCCATGTGGACATGGACGCCTTTTATGCGTCCATCGAACAGCGAGAGCATCCAGAATACCGGGGCAAACCGGTCATTGTGGGAGCCGATCCTCGAGAGGGACGAGGTCGAGGTGTGGTCGCTGCCTGTTCCTATGAGGCGCGAACGTTCGGAATCCATTCGGCCCTGCCCATCAACCGAGCCTTTCGATTGTGCCCGAAGGGAATCTACTTGCGCCCCGATTTAAAGAAGTATACCCAGGTCAGCCGTGACATTCGGGCCATCTTTCATTCCTTTGCTGACATAGTGGAGCCCCTGAGTATTGACGAGGCTTTCCTGGACATGTCCCGGGAAGTGAGTGATGGTGACGCTGCCGTCAAGGTCGCCCAGTCGCTAAAGAATACAATTTCTCAAGATCAGCAACTGACCTCCTCAATCGGCATTGCTCCCAACAAGTTTGTTGCCAAGATCGCTTCAGACATGAAGAAACCTGATGGCTTAACTCTGGTTCTTTCCCATCAGGTGCAAAGTTTTCTCGATCCTCTTCCCATTTCACGACTTTGGGGAGTGGGACCGAAAACCGAGACAAGGCTTTCCAAAATGGGTATCAAAACGATCCTGCAGCTTCGCCATTACGATAAAGATGTCTTGGCACAACGTCTCGGAAAGATGGGAGCTCATCTGTGGAACCTGTCCAATGGTGTGGACAATCGGCCGGTGATAGAGAACAGGGAAGTCAAATCCATCGGTCACGAGCGCACCTTTTCTGAAGATGCCTGGGATAACGAACTCTTGGAACAAACGCTACTTCGCCTCAGTGCCAGTATCTCCGAGCGGCTGTCAAAGAAGGGACTCTCTGGAAAGACCGTCATTCTTAAGCTGCGTTATTCGGATTTCACCACAATTACCCGGCAAACCACACTGCGTGAGGCGCTGGAGGATGAATCTGATATCTATCAGGTTGCCCGGAAATTACTGCGAAAGTTTCGTGACCCGAAGCGCAAGATCCGTCTCATCGGTGTTTCCGTTTCTTCACTTCAATCAGAGAACGACCGGCAGATGAAGCTATTTTAGATAGTCGTAGAGGTGAGCCGCCGTCTCGCCCCTACGCTACTTCATCGCCAGGGTCTTCAATAGCGGGAATGATGTGATGGAGGAATCGGGCAGCCATACTTCCGTCTACAACCCGGTGATCTGAAGTAATACTCAGATGCATCATATCGCGTATGACGATTTGACCGTCCCTGACGACAGGTCTCTGAGAAATCTTGTGGATACCGATAATGGCAACTTCTGGGTAGTTGATAATGGGGGTTGCCATAACTCCCCCCAGCGCTCCTAAACTGGTGATGGTAAAGGTTCCGTCCCGCAGATCCTCAAGCTTGGTTTTACCTGCGGAAGCGGCCTCGGAGAGCTGGGCGATTTCCTGTGCAAGCTGAAGGATATCCTTCTTGTCCACCTGCTTCACAACGGGAACAATCAAGCCCTGAGGGGTGTCGGAGGCGATTCCAATGTTGTAGTAGTACTTGAGCCGAATGACTTCCTTTTCCTCATCCAGAGAGGAATTGACCAGGGGATATTCTTTCAGTCCTGTGACGACAGCTTTCATGATGAAGGGGAGATAGGTCAGACGAATCCTTTGGCCTTTGTCTGACTCCAGAAACTCTTTTCGCAAACGCACCATTTCCGTCGCGTCCACCTCTTCGACATAGGTGAAGTGAGCAGCCTTTCTTCGGGAGATCATCAGGTGTTCACCCATTTTCTTGCGAACTCCGCGATAGGGTAGGGTCTCCACTTTTCCAGTAGAAGGTGTGTCTTCGACCAGTGCGGACTTCGGTCTGACGATGCTGCTCTGATGATTTTCGAGATCCTCCTGGGTCACCCTGCCAACCCGTCCGCTGCCTCGAATCTCACTGAGGTCAATACCCATCTGGCGGGCCAGCTTTCGAACTGCGGGCGTGGCCATTACGGAACCTTTTGCTGTTTGGCTTTTTCCCCTTGGAGTCGACCGGACCTTCGTTTGACTCGACTGAGTGTGAGCGCGGTGCTGCCCTGGCGGCTTGACCCCTTCTTCGTCTTCTTCGATGACCACCAGGGTTGCTCCCACTTCGATTATTTCTCCATCATTTCCGATCCGTCTGGAGATCTTGCCTTTTACAGGAGAGGGGATTTCCACGGTAGCTTTGTCGGTCATGATCTCCACGATGGGCTGATTCTCATCAATAGACTCACCTTCTTTGACTAGCCAGCGGACGATTTCACCCTCAACGATGCCTTCTCCAATGTCAGGAAATCTGAATTCAAAAGCCATAGCTATTCAAAACTCCATCCCATCTCTCAGTGCTTTTAAGATGCGTGTTTCGTTGGGCAGGTAGGCCTGTTCGAAGGTGTAGGGGAAAGGTGTGTCAAAGCCGGTAACCCTGAATATGGGCGCCTGGAGATGGAGAAGCGCCTTCTCACAGATCGTGGCCGAAAGCTCCGCCCCGAATCCGCATGTTTTGGGAGCTTCATGGACGATGACCACCCGACTTGTTTTTTTAACCGAAGCGATAACGGTATCGATGTCGAAAGGAAGCAGTGTCCGCAGGTCGATAACTTCGACGGAAATTTGGTCTTCCTGTTCTGAAGCTGTCTCGGCCGCTTCAAGCGCGACCTGTACCATGGCTCCGTAAGTCACCAAGGTGATGTCCTCTCCTTCTCGAACCACCTGCGCCTTTCCCAGCTCGATGACGTATTCTTCCTCGGGAACTTCTCCTCGAGCCGCTCGGTAGAGGCGCTTGGGTTCCAGGAAGATCACAGGGTTGTTATCCCGGATCGAAGCAATCAGTAAACCTTTGGCATCGTAAGGATTGGAAGGCATCACGACTTTCAGCCCTGCCGTGTGAATGAAATAGGTTTCCGGACTCTGCGAGTGGTAGTGGCCTCCCCTGATACCCCCTCCAGAGGGGGCTCGAATGACCATGGGACAAGTGAACTGTCCGCCAGATCGATAGCGCATTTTAGCGGCTTCGTTGACGATCTGGTCAAAGGCTGGGTAGATGAAGTCGACGAACTGAATCTCCGGTACCGGACGCATTCCATAAAGGGCCATCCCGATGGCACTTCCTATAATCCCAGCTTCGGCCAGCGGTGTGTCAAAAACTCGATCGGAACCGAATTCCTGGAGGAGCCCCTGGGTAGCGCGGAAGACACCACCGAACTTTCCCACGTCCTCACCCATAATCACGACTCGGTCGTCGCGCTTCATCTCCGCGCGAAGAGCATCATTGACGGCTTGGATGATATTTATTGTCGGCATGAATTTCGTGTTAGCCGGAATGATGCATCATTCCGGCCAGGGGTCCTGTTGCACGGCTTCGCGTTCCTGAGAGGCGCGAAGTTCCTCACGCTGTTCTTCCAGGTGCCAGGGTATGGTGTCCAGCACATCCTCGAACATTGTATCAATGCAAGGCGGGCCTATCTGTTCAGCCTTTTTCAGTGCCACTTCAATTTCCTCTTTGATTTGTTCCTCCAAAGTAGCATCCTCGGCTTCACTCCAGGCTCCATCGCTGATGAGGTAGGATCTGAAACGAGAAATCGGATCTTTCTTGATCCATTCCTGAACTTCCTTCTCATCCCGGTATACTCGAGGATCGTCTGATGTGGAGTGACCTCCCTGACGGTAGGTCACCGCCTCAATGAGGGTCGCTCCTTCTCCACGGCGAGCCCTGTCGGCGGCTTCCCGGGTGACCGAATAGACGGCAAGGATATCGTTGCCGTCCACTTCCACACCTTCAATATTGTAAGCCGCTGCTTTCTCGGCAAGTGTTCGCGAAGCGGTTTGAAACTTCCGTGGAACGGAGATGGCCCACTGGTTGTTCCTACACAGAAAAATAGTGGAGGTTTTGTAAACACCGGCAAAATTCAGGGCTACGTGAAAATCTCCTTCCGAAGTGGCTCCGTCACCGAAATACACGAGGGCAACGTCCTTGCTGCCCGTTAATCGAGCTGCAAGTCCGATCCCCGTGGCATGAGGAATCTGATTCCCGACCGGACTCGAGATGGAACCGAAACGCAGTTTCCAGGAGGCATAGTGATTGGGCATTTGCCTGCCCTTGATGGCGTCCTGTGCGTTGCCGAACAATTGGCAGCAAAGATCGAAAAGAGGGAAGCCTCGAAGTAAAGCCGCTCCCAGCTCACGGTAGCAGGGAATGATCCAATCCTTCGGTTGAAGTGCAAAGGCACTCCCAATGATGGAGGCTTCCTCACCGATGGAAGCTACGTAAAAGCCAATTCTACCTTGTCTTTGCAGCGTGATCATCCGCTCATCAACTCGACGATTCAGGAGCATCACACGATACAGGCGGAGCAGATCTTTCCGGTTGATGGAAGGCACCTTCTGTCCCTTCAACACCTTCCCGTCTGGGTCCAAGATTCCGACCAGTCCCTCCGACATACGTCTGGGAGTATAACTTTGGCACTAGACAACAGGCAAATGACAGCCGGCAACAGAACACAGACAATAGACCACAGTTGGCATACCCGCTGAAATTCAAAATTCAAAATCCCAAACAAATCTAAATTTCTAAATTCAAAACGAATTCAATTTTCAATGTTCAATTTTCTGCGCACTGTGCACTGTGCGCAGAGCGCCTTCTCTTTTGTCATACCTACACGTTATACAGGCACAGATAGTTTTTATAAGAAAGGAGTTAACGGATGGCTAAGGCAAAAGCAAAGAAGAAGAAGGCTACCAAGAAGAAGGTTACCAAGAAGAAGGTTACCAAGAAGAAGGTAACCAAAAAGAAGGTTACCAAAAAGAAGGTAACCAAAAAGAAGGTAACCAAAAAGAAGGTAGCCAAAAAGAAGGTAGCCAAGAAGAAGGTAGCCAAGAAGAAGGCCACCAAGAAGAAGGCTACGAAGAAGAAAGCTACGAAGAAGAAGGCCACGAAGAAGAAGGCCAACGCTCGAAGAAAAAGGTAGCTTAGTGTGGGCTCGGCCATTACCTGTGCCGGGCCCTTCCTTCCCCCTTAGTAGCCGGTGCTATTCATAATTTCTCTACTGCAGTGTTGCAATCATCCACGCTGACTGCGGCACTTCGTCACGAGAAACTATGAATAATCCCGGCTAGCGTGCTTCGCACGCGTTCCAGGTTCCAAGTTTCAGGTTAGGTTTGGGATTTTGAATTTGGGATTTGGGATTTCCGCTGACACCAGTCAGCGTTCCCCTCGCGTCTCCATCAGCCTCTCAATTTCACTGATCTCTCGAGGTGCAGTTTGAGAGAGCACCTGGTAGCCGTCTTCAGTGACCAGGATGTTGTCTTCAATACGGACGCCGATATGCATGAATTTTCTGAGAGCCCGACGGATCGTTTCCAGTTCCTTTTCGCTGACTCCCTGCGCGACCAGTCTTTCCTCGGAGTCCTCTCGCACGTAGATGCCGGGTTCGATCGTCAAGACCATGTTCGGTTGCAAACGGTCACCCGATCGGACGTCGTGCACAGCAAGCCCGATGAAGTGTCCCACCCCATGAAAAAAGAAAACACGATACTGATTTGTTGATGGGTCGGTAATGAGTCCAAGGCGAAACAGCCCTTCCTTGAGCACTTCCGTTGCCTTTTGATGAACCGTTGCAATGGGCACTCCGGGTTTGATCAAGGCTATGGATTCCTTTTGGGCCTTCAGCACCAGTTGGTAGATTGCAGCCTGCTCTGGAGTGAAGGTTCCGTTAACGGGAATGGTTCGGGTAATGTCAGCAGCGTAATAATTGTACTCGGCTCCTATATCCATTAGCAAAAGTTCTCCATTCAGGATCTGTCTTTGGCTTGCTTGATAATGTAGAGTGGTGGCATTAGGGCCGGATGCGACAATGGAGGGAAAGGCCCAGTCAAATGAGTTTCTCTTTTTAAAGACGTATTCGATCAGTGCTTCCACTTCGTATTCCCAGAGTCCCGGATGCAGGATCTTCATCACCTCAAGTTGTGCTTCGATGGTGATATCTATAGCTTCTTGAAGTTGTTTGACTTCATAGGGGGACTTGATCACCCTGAGTTGCTGGAAAATTGGAGACGCGTCTTTGATCTGAATTCCACTGAACTGCTCTCGTAAACGGTTGGCGAATCGAAACTCCTCGCTGACTTCTCCGGTCAGCTCCCGTTTGGGTCCCATGAGCAGGTAAACGTTCGCCACACCTTTTTGAAGGTCCGCGAAGAAGTTATCGAAGTGGCTGGATTGGCTCCGGTAGGGACGTCCGTACAAAACGGAATTCAGGAAGGAATCAAATTCAGAAGAGCTCCAAACGGTTTGGATACCGCTTATGTCCGCAGCGTCTTCAGAACTAGTTATTTTCCCATCCCACAACTCTCGGTGAGGATCACGATCTGGGAGAAATAAGATCTCACGTCTGGAGGAATTCTGTGGCATCAAGACGAGGGTGGTTTCAGGATGACGAATTCCGGTGAGATAAAAAAGGTTGTTTTCCTGGCGGAACTCATAGGAGACATCCCCCGAATAAGGGCGAATGTCGGCGCTGAATAAAATCAGCATTCCGCGATTCCCCATCTTTTCCATGACCGATTGTCGCCTCTGAACGAGATCGGCCCTTAAATCCGGATCATTCGCGAAGAGGGTAGGCCAAATCAGGAGCCATGACAGTAAGTGAATCCACTTGCCCATTTTGCTTTCCAAGAGGTTGATGGTTGGACTCTAACAAATGAGGTGGAGTTTTTCTATCGCCCCATCAACTCCTTGTAGGCGTTGACGGCTAATTCATCGCAGCGTTCGTTTTCAGGATGGCCGACGTGTCCTCGCACCAATTCAAAAGTCAGCTTGTGTATATGAGCCAGCTCGTCCAGTTGTTTCCAGTGCTCGACATTTTTGACAGGCTTCAGTCCGTTGCTCGTTTTTCGTTTCCAACCCCGGTGTTTCCAATTGTGGATCCACTCGGTGAGCCCCTGTTTTAAGTAGGTGCTGTCGGTCACGACATGTACTCGTGTAGGTTTTTGCAGGGATTTTAGACCTTCGATGAGGGCCTGCAGTTCCATTTTATTGTTGGTGGTTTGCGGGGTGGCTCCAGTCTTTTCCATGGTCTTTCCAGTGTTCACGTGGCGAAGAATAAAAGCCCAACCTCCCGGTCCGGGATTTCCGCTGCAGGCGCCATCCGTGTATATAATGACTTCCGTGTCAGCAGAGGGTTTATCCCTGTCCGTCATTCATTTCTCCTCATGACTGGAGAATGATACACATTGGCTGGGTGATAAGCTAGAGAGTATAATTCACAGGAATTGATAGATTTATAGGAGCAAGGAATGTCTGAGACTGACAAGCTGAAGCTGGATATTGTGGAAGCGCTGAAAAGCATCAAGGATCCCGACCTAGGGCGGGACATCGTGTCGCTGGGATTTGTAAAAGATGTCAAGTTTTGCGGTGGGGTAGCGGCCGTAACCATAGAACTGACGACGCCTGCCTGCCCCGTCAAAGATCAAATGAGAGAGGAAGCAAGGCAAGCGATTCTTGCACTGGACGGTGTCGACGAGGCCAACGTGGAAATGACGGCACGTGTTCGATCATCTTCTTCTTCGGAAAGTCCGGGGCTGCTCCCTGGAGTGAAGAACATTATCCCCGTGGCCAGCGGTAAGGGAGGAGTGGGTAAATCAACCGTCAGTGCAAACTTGGCAGTGGCTTTGGCACAAAGTGGTGCCCAGGTTGGATTGATGGACGCGGATGTCTATGGACCCAGTATTCCCACCTTGATGGGTCTTTCAGAGAAGCCCGTCTCCGAGCCAAATCAACAAATTAGACCCGTCACTCAGTATGAAGTGAAAATTATCTCCATGGGATTCTTCCTTCCTGAAGAGAAGGCGGTGATCTGGCGTGGCCCCATGCTGGATAAGATGATCACTCAATTTTTGGGAGGGGTGCAGTGGGGCGAACTGGATTATCTGATTATTGATCTACCGCCCGGAACCGGAGACATCCAGTTGAGCCTTTGCCAGAAGGTTCCATTGACCGGTGCGGTGATTGTTTCAACGCCTCAGGACGTGGCTCTGAATGTGGCCCAGAAAGCCATTGCCATGTTCAATCAGTTGAATACACCGGTTCTCGGCATTGTAGAGAACATGAGCCACTATCTGTGTAACCATTGTGGTCACCGGGAGGACATTTTTGGGACAGGAGGAGCGCGTAGGGTGAGCGACCGTAGGGAGTTGCCCTTCCTGGGGGAAATTCCGCTCTCCACCAATATTCGTGTCCATTCAGACCAGGGGAAACCGGTGGTGTTGGCGGACCCGGAATCAGAGCAGGCCAAGGCCTTTTTGCAGGTAGCGGAGAACACGGCCGCTCAGATCAGTATCCGCAACATGGCGGGAGATCTCGAGCAGGATATCAAGGTATCGTTTTAAGGGGTCGTTTTAATGGACAGACAGATTCACTCGGGCGACGACAGCTCGCCCATCCCCCGAGAAATCACGCGGGCGGGTGATCATGACATTCAAATTATTTGGAAGAGTGGGCACGAAAGTCTCTATCCTTCGCGTTATCTGCGCCTGAAATGTCCCTGCGCAGTATGTGTGGATGAGTGGACGGGTCGGGAAATTCTCAAACCTCAGGCGGTCTCTGAGGATGTTGCTCCCAGCTCACTCGAGCTGGTCGGTCGATACGGTTTGAGGGTGCGCTGGACGGATGGCCACTCCGACGGCATCTACACCTTTAAGCTACTCCGAGAGCTGTGCCCCTGTTGTCAGACTCCGTAGGGGTGGCACCCTCTGCTGGTAAGACGCAGTCAGAGCCGTGGGCTTTAGCCCACGGCTCAAGCCCGTGGGGTGTGAACGGCGGCTCCCTTTCATCAAGCAGGCCCGCAGGCTGAAGCCTGCGGCTCCGACACGAAAGCACGAATTCACGAAAGCACGAAAAAAAAAGACAGTTACCTTTTCCCGTGGGAAGAAGGTGACTGTCCCTTTTTCTTCAGCACGGAGAGGTGGTGCCGATAGTCGGAACGAACTGCGATGAAATCCTTGTGCTCCAACTTGAGTTCGGCCGTAATCTGGCGAATCTGCCTGTCCTCTGCACCAGAGATGTCTTCGTCCGTGGAGG
>CBDUTA010000063.1:0-13209 GCA_965369785.1 uncultured bacterium | reverse complement strand
CCCTGTCGGGTCAAAAGAGGCACCGTGCCCATTTCTCTCAGATACATCCGGACAGGATCGTTGGTTTTTTCTAGGGTTTCAGCGGCGGGATCAGGAGTACCGTCTTCGTCTGTGGACTTGGATCGGGATTTTCGTTTGACGGCCTCCAGCTGTTGCTCGGAATCAATGACTTCAATGCCCGCATCGCCAAAGAGATAGAAGATACTATCCAGGTCCTTTGACGAATTGATGTCATGGGGGAGGACATCGTTAACCTCGTCGTACAGAAGGTACCCTTTTTCCTTCCCGAGGTTAATTAATTCTTTTACGCCATCATACTTTTCTTCGATACGTTCGAATCTATCCTCAATCGACAAGCCTCACCGACCTCCAAACTGCCTCCGGTAAAAAAACGCTTGAGTGTAACTATCTTATTATACAAAATCAAGGTACCTGCAGGTAGTGTTGGGGAATCCTGCTCCCTAAAAACGGAACCACGACACGCATACCAACGCGGAAAGTTTTCACAAGAACGGCTGTTTTGACAGGGTCTTGGACTTGCCGTTATAATCACTGGTTTCATATTAAGGGGAGACGAGTCCTTGTACGCGATTATCGAAGCGGGCGGAAAGCAGTATAGAGTGAGCGAAGGCGATCTGATTGATGTGGAGCGCCGGAGTGGAGAGGTCGGTCAGGAAATCGACTTCCAGGAAGTGCTCCTGGTCGGGGACCAGGAAAGCATCCATGTCGGCAAACCGATCTTAGCGGGAGCTCGCGTGGTGGGAACCATTGCTGAGCAAGGTAAAGAAGCGAAGATTATCGTTTTCAAGTTCAAACGGCGCAAAAAGTATAGAAAGAAACAGGGCCATCGACAGCTGTTCACCCGAGTCCGAATTGATCAAATAGAACTTGATGGTCAAAAGGGGCGAAAGCCGAAAGCCGAGAAAACCCAGAAGGCGGTCACGAAAAAAAAGGTAACGAAAGAGGCTATCGCGAAGGTTCCGGCCGAACCGATAAAAAAGAAAACTGCGAAGAAAGCGGCTGCAAAGGCGAAGGAAAAGGTAGCCAAAACCCCGGCGAAAACCTCCAAAAAGGCAGCTACCAAGACGGCAAAGAAAAAGACCAAGAGTGTTAAGAAAACCGCGAAAAAAACCACCAAAAAGACGGTCACCAAGAAGAATAAGGAGTAACGACTATGGCACACAAGAAGGGGCTTGGGAGTTCCAAGAACGGTCGTGACAGCCAGTCCCAACGGCTGGGGGTCAAGCGATTCGATGGCCAGGTCGTTACCGGTGGATCGATTCTGGTCCGGCAACGTGGCACTCCGATAAAGCCGGGATCCAACGTGGGCCGGGGAAAGGACGACACCCTCTTCGCCAAGATCGATGGGACCGTGAAGTTTCAAAATCGAGGCCACCGAGGTCGGTTCGTCCACATCATAGCTGCAAATTAGCGAACAAACGTACAGTCGAGCAATAGAGCACGGCGTTCGTTACACTCGCCCTCTATGTTCGTTGATCGTGCCAAAATCCATGTTAAAGCCGGGGATGGCGGCAATGGATGCTTAGCCTTTCGAAGGGAGAAGTATGTCCCCCGGGGAGGCCCCAGTGGCGGGGATGGGGGCAACGGAGGCAACCTTTTCTTTCGCAGCACTGCTCACCTCAACACACTCATCCGTTTTAAGTATCAACAACACTTCAAGGCAGGCAGAGGCGGACATGGGTCGGGTAAAAACCGCCATGGGAAAGATGGGAAAGATCTAGTCATTGAGGTCCCCGTTGGAACTCAAGTCTACGACGAAGCTAACGGAGAGCTCCTTTTTGATCTGGACAAGGAGGGCCATGTGGAATGTGGGGCAAACGGAGGTCGCGGAGGACGAGGCAACGCCGCTTTTGCAACCTCCACCAATCAAGCCCCAAGAAAGTTTGAAGACGGCCAACCCGGAGAAGAAGCTACCCTGCAATTGGAGCTGAAGGTTTTGGCCGACGTTGGAATCGTTGGCTTCCCCAATGCCGGAAAGTCCACACTCATTTCAGTGATCTCAGCGGCTAAACCCAAAATCGCAGACTATCCATTCACGACGCTGACCCCAAACCTGGGGGTAGTGACCTACGGAGAGTATTCGAGTTTCGTCGTGGCGGATATCCCGGGACTCATTGAAGGTGCACACCACGGGAGTGGGTTGGGATACCAATTCCTGCGCCATATTGAGCGAACCCGGCTCCTGGTTCACCTGGTTGACGTCAGCGACAGTGGTGAAAGCGATCCCGTCCATTCCGTTGAAACCATCATTGAGGAAATGAAACTCTACGATACCCGTTTGGGAAAAAAGCCTGAAATCATCACAGCATCCAAAATTGATGTGGTTAATTCCGAAAAACTCGAGAAATTACGCTCATATTGTCGAAAGAAAGCACTCCCCTTTCAGAGCATCTCAGCCGTCTCGGGGGAAGGGATTCCAGAATTAAAGAATGCGATTGTGAAACATCTGGAAGTCAAAAAGAATTGAAGATCGGTATCCTGGGTGGGACTTTTGATCCGATGCACCGTGGACACACCTATCTGGCACGCGCTGTTTCAACAGTTCTCAATCTGGATCGGGTCCTGTTCATGGTGTCTTACTTGCCCCCCCACAAAGGGAAGCAGGAAATCACCAGCCCTTTTCATCGCTATGCTATGGTGGCACTGGATCTGCTCGAGGAGGAAAAACTTTACCCTTCACAATGGGAATTAGAACGAAAACAGGCATCCTACACCATCGAAACGCTTCAATACTTCACCTCTCACTTTCCCCAACACCAGTACTGTTTCATAGCCGGAAGTGATTCCCTGAAAGAGATCCATTTATGGAAGGATTATGGTAGACTCCTTAAAGAACATTGCTTTGTATTCGTCCAGCGTCCGGGAGCTCAGGTCAAGCTCGAGGAACTGAAGGTATCCGATTCTCTGAGGCAGAAAATTCACCTCGTTTGCAAACAGGACCAACCGATTATTCGTTCTGGCCAATCCCTTCTGATGACTCTGGACGCTCCGAATATCAGCGCAAGTGCGCTGCGGAAACTGATTACAGCCGGGAAACGCCCCTCACGGGAACTGATCTCTTCTTCTGTACTTCAATACGTCAAAAAGCATCGACTCTATGAAGATAACTAATACCCTTTTAAAAAAGGTCTGTGAGGCCATTGAAAGTAAGAAGGGAGATGAGATCACCATCCTGGATATCTCAAAGATTTCCAGCTTCACCGACTTCTTTGTGATTTGTCACGGCCAAAACAGCAGGCAAAATCAAGCTATCTGTGACGAGATCCTGGAAAGGCTAAAAAAGGAAGTGCATCGGTCCCCTACCCACGTCGAGGGCTATCAACATGCGGACTGGATTTTGATGGACTATCTCGATTTCGTGGTTCATATTCTCTCCCTTCAAACTCGGCAGTCTTATAAACTGGAAAAGCTTTGGGGCGACGGAGTTCAGGTCAAACCTACGGCGCTCACGGCGTGACCAGCTGACAAACGTCAGCTGGAAATCCAAAATTCAAAACCCAAAATCCGAAACAAATTCAAAATTCAAAATCGCCGGCCAGAGGCCTGAAATTCCGAATTCCAAACCTGGAAACTGGAACTTGGAACCTGAAACCTGGAACACGCGCGAAGCGCGCACCGACCTGGAACCTGGAACCTGGAACCTGGAAGGCGCCCGAAGGGAGCTCTGATCTCCCTTTTTGGGGTTGCTGTCAAGTCGAAAATTCGGTATAAGGATAGATCTTTTTCCGGTGAGATTGCGATTTTTGTGGATTGGCAAGACAAAGGATCCATTGCTCCTCAAGGTGGAGGACAAATATCTGAAACGGATTGAACAACACCTTCGAGTCCAGAGAAAAGTAGTCCCTGACTTCAAAAAGAGCGACCCCCATCAGCAGGACGCTCAATTGGAGCGAGAGGCACAGCACATTGAAAGGCACCTGTCTCCGAAAACCTACCTGGCGGTTCTGGATAGCGAGGGAGAGGAGTTGACCAGTCCACAATTGGCATCTTCTCTGGCCGATCTGATGAACCGGGGAGTGTCGGAGGTGACTTTTTTGGTGGGGGGCCACCTAGGCATTCCCCAAAGGATTAAGAATCGGGCAAATATTAAGTTGTCTTTGACGAAGTTGACGCTCCCTCATGAACTCGCTCGAGTTGTTTTGCTCGAGCAGATCTACCGGGCGGCAACCATAATCAAAGGCTTGCCTTACCACAAATGAGGGAGGTTTCTGATGCGAGCCAAGGAAAAGAAGCATTTTAAGCAAAAGCTCATGGAAAAAAGAGCAGAACTCATAAGCGTAGTTCAGAAGACAGAAGATTACGGCCGCCAGGTCAACAGTGAGGCTGAAGGCATGGATCTCGCCGACAAAGCTTCCAGCTCCTACACCAAGGAATTCATGTTTAGCAAAAGCGACGGGGACCGGCAACTTCTTCAGGAAGTGGTGGATGCTTTACGCCGACTCGATGAAGGGGACTTCGGCAAGTGCATGAATTGCGAGGAAGAAGTCGAACAAAAACGGCTGGAGGCCGTACCCTGGTCACCTTTTTGTTTGAGCTGTCAGGCTGAGGCTGAAGCTAGTCGGTAAGGGGTGGAACACCTGACCAGCTGACCTCCTGACCCCCTGACCTCTTGCACAAGTTTCAGGTTTCAGTTTCGAATTTGGAATTTGTTTGGGATTTGGGATTTTGAATTTTGAATTTCTGGCCTCCGGCCGGCGATTTCGTAGATTTTCTACCTGAACCGTTATAGCCCGTGTGAATGTTGGCACCCTGCTCAGACAACTCTCCCAAGCACTTTTCTTCCCTCAGGCCTGTGTTCTTTGCCATGAGTGGGTGCTCAATCCTGATTGGAGCCCACTGTGTCGAAACTGCTTTCTTTCCTTGGAACCTCTGGAGCAGCGTCTCTGTTACTGCTGTGGGATTCCACTACCCGGGAATGTGCTGGCAATCCATGGAACCTGCTCAAAATGCCGGACCCACGGCCAACCCTTTGATTTCGCCCGTGCCTATGGAAACTACCAGGGCAAACTGCGATCCCTGATTCGCAAGTTTAAGTTCGGGCATCATCAGAGATTGAGCCATCCGTTGGCGTCACTTCTTCAGCACTGCAATGAAAGAAGCGGGCTGGACCTGGAGCCGGACTGGATTGTGCCGGTACCACCGCACGTTCGAAGAAGAAGAGAAAGGGGTTTCGACCAGACTCTGATTCTCAGTCGGATTTTGTCCCAGAAGCTGAAGATTCCTGTCTTTAAAGGTCTTTATCGGGTCAAGCCCACGGCCCCCCAGTCCGGACTCAATCTCCAAGAACGGCGAAAGAATCTCCGTCATGCATTCAGCCTCTCTCAAGCCGACCGACTCTCAGATCAAACGATTGTACTGGTCGATGACATCATGACCACAGGAACCACAATCTCAGAAATCTGCAGGCTGATCAGAACGGAAACCCGCATCCGCACCATCCTGGTACTGACGGTAGCACGGGTACCCCTATTGTCCGCTCAGGTCTAAGTGTCTCGTTCCACACGAACGCACAAATAGCACGAAAGCACGAATGCACCACCTGCCTTAGGAGAAGCTCTTGTGTGCTATAAGATGGGGCATGGATCTCTTAACACAATTTTCCCTAATCGTTGTGGGACTATTACTGGTCTTTTTGAACGGATTCTTTGTGGCTTCCGAGTTTTCGATCGTCAAAATCAGAGGAAGCCGGATAGAAGAGTTAGCTCAGAAAGGGAATAAGCGTGCTCGAAAGGCGCTCCCCTTGGTGCAAAGCATGGATGAGTATCTCTCCGCCACCCAGTTGGGGATTACCATTGCCAGCCTGGCTCTGGGTTGGGTTGGCGAGCCTGCATTTGCCTCTCTGTTTGAGCCTGTTTTGCGGAGTATTGGAGCCCTGACGCCAGTCGTAACACACAGTCTGGCTTCGGTATCGGCCTTTTTATTCATCACCTTTTTGCACATCGTCCTGGGAGAACTGGCACCCAAGTCACTCTCCATTCAACGAGCCGAGAGTGTCATCCTATGGATCAGCACGCCGTTATCCTGGTTTTACAGGATGTCCTATCCTCTCATCTGGGCCCTCAATGGGACGGCCAACGCCTTCTTGCGACTTGCAGGTATTGCTCCCTCAGCGGAAACGGATGTGGCCCACTCTGAGGAGGAGCTGCGCCTGATTCTGGCCCATTCACACGCCCACGGCATTCTGGATCGTGACGAAAGGAGAATGTTGGAACGAGTCTTTGACTTCGCTGATCGTTCTGTGCGGCAGGTGATGGTCCCTTCCACCGAGATCGTTTTCCTCGACTTACAAAAGAGTCTCGAAGAAAATTTGGAAATTGCTCGAAGAGACCGACACACTCGATATCTGCTCTGTGAGAAGACCCTCGACCGAGTAGTGGGAATTGTCCACGTCAAGGACCTCTTTTGGCAATATCGCCAGCTCAAGGAACGATTCAATCTGACCTTGGTGAAAAGGCCTGTTCAGTTTGTTCCCGAGAGCAAATACATCAAGACCTTGCTGACAGAATTCCGGCACACCCGAACCCATTTAGCCGTGGTCGTCGATGAATACGGAGCGACCATCGGGATGGTTACCCTGGAAGACATCCTGGAACAGCTGGTGGGTGAGATTCAAGATGAGTTCGACGTCGATATCCCTCCACCCATGATCCAGGAGACCGGCGAAAACCAGTACATGATTCACGGGCGTGCTCTGCTGGTGGAAGTCACAAACAGGCTCAAGGTGACCATTGAAGATAAGGAAAACGACACCATGGGCGGTCATATCATGATGTTGTTGGGACGTACTGCCCAAGTCGGTGACAAGCTAACGGTGGCCGGTGAATACCGGGTTCACGTGGTAGGAATGAAAGGGCTTCAGATCACGGACCTGGTCTTTGAGAAGTTGAGTACCGACTAATACTCACTTCCATAAATACGATAACGTTTGTTGGGAGCGCGACGGAGCCCAGATCGAGGTGCGACAACGAGGCAATGCAGCAAATCGTTGAGTGTGTGATGAACGTCAGCGAGGGTCGGAATACTCTAAAGCTCGAAACCATCGCCCGGGAGATCGAGACGGTCCCAAGCGCCTTTCTGCTCGATCACTCAGCCGATCCTGATCACCACCGCACAGTCTTTTCCTTCATCGGCACCCCTTCCTCTATTTTTGATGCAAGCTTTGCCGCAGTGAAAAAGGCGGGCCAACTGATCGATATGAGAGAGCACCAGGGAGTCCATCCGCGCATCGGTGCCATCGACGTCGTTCCCTTTGTACCTGTTCAGAACGTTTCCATGAAAGAGTGTGTGGCAGTGGCTCACCGGCTGGGAAAGAAGATATCCCAGACATTGCAGATTCCGGTTTATTTTTACGCAGAAGCGGCTTTACGCCCCGATCGTGAGCACCTTTCCACGATCCGCAAGGATCCATTTGAAAGACTCCACGAGCAGATCAAGTCAGATCCCAGAAGAAAACCTGATCTGGGGCCAGACTGTTTACACCCCACGGCGGGTGCCACCATTATTGGGGCACGTCAAGCCCTTATCGCTTTCAATATCTACTTGAATACCTCAGATGTGGGCCTGGCCCGGGAAATTGCGGGTTTGATCCGTGAAAGTGGGGGCGGTCTTCGTGGCGTGAAAGCGCTTGGATTTTACATCGAGCGCAAAGGTCTGGTCCAAGTCTCGATGAATGTGACCCACTACCGTAAAACCTCTTTACTGAAGATTTTCAAGAGAGTACAGAAAGAGGCTCGCCGGCTCCAAACAGAACCAGTCTCGAGTGAAATCATCGGTCTGGTTCCCCAGGATGCGATCAACCCACAAACGATCAGAACAGTGCATCTGAAAAATTTTCATCCAGGCCAGATCTTGGAAAACAGAATTGCGGAAGTCACTCATGCAAGTCGTCTTGGTGGAACCTGAAATCCCCCCCAATACAGGAAACGTGGCCCGTCTCTGTGCGGCGACACAACTCCCACTGCACTTGGTGGGAAGACTGGGTTTTCAAATTACCGATCGCCACCTCAAGCGAGCTGGCCTAGACTATTGGGAATGGGTACAGATCCACCGCCATGAATCGGTACAGGAATTCTTCGAGGGAATCCCTACCGATCGACTGTTTTTCTTCTCGAAGCGAGCAGAAAAGAGCTATGTCAACGCCGCTTTCCGGGAAGATGATCTCCTTGTGTTCGGAAGCGAAACCAAGGGCCTCCCCCAGTGGATTTTTGAACGATATTCAGACCGTTTCTGGAGAATTCCTATCTTCCACCCCCAGGTTCGCAGTTTGAACCTGGCCGGAGCGGTGTCCATTGTTGTCTATGAAGCCTTGCGCCAGATAGGGAAATTAGCCTCATGAATTGGGGAATGAGTCGTCTGTCCCCAGATTCCAAGTATCAAACACCCCGGGTCTCGACGCCCCACAGGATCTTATGCAGCTGGATCTGCAATCGAACGGCAAGGCCATCTTCCAACACCCACTCGGCCAGCTCGCGAGGATGGATCTGACCCCAGACCGGAGCAAACAGAATCGTGTGCTTTCCGACAAGGTCCAGCTCACCCATTTTTTCCTTGGCCCAGTCGTAGTCTCGACGGGATCCCAGCACGAATTTGATCTCGTCCTGGGGCTTGAGATGGGGTATATTGTCCCAACAGTTCTTCTCCATCATTCCACTGTCAGGGCACTTGATATCGTAAATCAGGATGGCTCGAGGATCCACTGGGCGAACGTCGATGCTTCCTCCCGTTTCAATCAGGACTGTCTTTCCATCATCGAGGAAATGCTTGATCAGCGGATGGACCGAGGGCTGAAGAAGAGGCTCTCCGCCCGTAATCTCCACCAGATCGGTAGGGAAATCCTCAACCTTACTCACAACATCTTCCAAAGACATCTTCTGGCCCTCGTGGAAAGCGTACTCGGTGTCACAATAGGTGCACCTCAAATTGCAGTAGGCCAATCGAACAAAGGCGCAGGGTCTCCCCGAATAGCTAGATTCACCCTGGATGCTAAAAAAGATCTCGTTGACGGCCAGGCAGTCGTTCATGTCTGTTAGCCCGGATTATGCATAAATTCTCTACTACATCGCCGAAATCACTCGTCCTGACTGTGTGGAACTCCAGCGTACCATACCGTACACTTGCGGGAGCCTGGAGCACCCGCTTGCGGGTCAGGCGTGGCGCAACGCACTCAGGCCGGCGCTTTCGCCGTTTCGTCACGAAAACCTATGCATAATTCGGGTTGGGTTATTATAATTGGGTACCTGGTGAGCAGGGGTTTTCACCTGTGTTAAAATCGGTACAATCGGAGCTTGACACACGTGGATGGAGGTTTCGACAAAAATGGGAGTTTCACGAAGCCAAAGAGGGCTCAAGCTATTCGCTATCTTCTTCAGCATGAGACTGTGGATCAATGCAGGGGTTCGACGTGAAATCGATGACTGGTACGTAGACAACTACGATAAAAAAGCCCTGTTGTTGAAGATCCCGATTCGGGGCAAGCGGCAAATTGTCCATGTCGGAGATACTCGACCCACTCTCGATCCCGGGTCTGCCACTTCTCCCCTGCTTTTCAAGGTAGGAGACCAAGTACGCATTACAGATGTGAGCTTCAGAAATGATTCCGTTCGCTTCAAGGTCGCTTCTTTAGAGGTCAGTGGCCAAGGAGAAATAGCATTCCAGTTTCCCCGGCAGCTCGCACAGGACTTTCCCCAGCAAGGAAACTTCGATGTGGCCTTAGAGGCTACGCTGACAGAAGGCCTGTCCTATACCGATATTGACTCCGCAAAAGAGGAATTCATCAAAAGCCAATTCGACCAATTCGTTCAGCAACTGGCTCGCTCCAACAACACCTCCAACGACTTCGTGGTGAAGACTCTTGGTGAAGAAGTCCCCACCTATCGATTGGCAACAAGCAAACTAGCAGAAGTCGAGCAGATTCTCCTTGAAGAAACTGAAGCTCGACAACAGATTCAATCAGACCTGGCTCCCTTGAAGGCGGAGCTGGATCAAATCAGAATCCAGCTCAGTACACTACAATCCGAGCGAGACGGCTTTGAAACGAAGGTCAAGTCTGCTGAGCGACAAACGGATGCGTTTAGGAAAAGCACCCGAGAATACGAACAACAGATCGAATCACTGGTCAAAACGTTGAACTTGAAAACCTCTTCGGCAACCAGTCTCAGTACTCAGGTCAAAGTCTTGAACGAATCGATCACTACACTTCAACAGGAACGAATGAGTCGTGCCCGGGAACTCCAGGACGCCACTACCCAACTAGCCCAGTCTCAGGAGGGAAACCAGAAACTGTCGAAGGAGCTGCAAAAGACTCAACAAGAGAAGGACAAGGTGTGGGAGGACCTTCGTCTCTTGACCTCGAATCGAAAGAGCCTGGAAGCGCGCTACCTGGCCATTAAACGGGAAAACGAGAAGCTTCAGAATACTTCTCTTCTAGCCAACTCGTTGTATTTCAAGAAAAGAATCGAACGTCGAGAAGAAGGTGTCTTTCAACTTGCTGATCTCTACTTATTGAGTCAACTGATTGCGACCCTAGAAATGCAGGTTCCTCCCTATGCCGGGACCGTCCATCCCGTGCGTTTTGAAGTCAAGTCGCCCGAAATCGTGAAATTCACTGAGGAAGAAAGAAAAATTTACCAGGTCTTGGGAGAAACACTGAAGATCCAGACCAGTTGGCAAACCCGCTCAGACAACTTGAAAATCGTTTTATTGGACAAGGAGCCGCTTCAAACGGTCGGCCCCAGAGAGAGGATAGAATGGCCGTGGATGTTTCAGGGAGACATCTCCCAGCCTGAACAAGTCTCCCTCGTCACTCACCTGGTAAGTCCCGATGGGACGGAACTCTTTCTCAATTCTCAAGACTTTACGGTGAGTCCTGGGCAGATGTTTGCTCGTTGGCGGCATTCTTTTTCACTGATTTCACTATTGGCGGGAGTTGTGCTGGCACTTGCTGCTTTGGGGCTTGTGTTTACTTTCCGGAGAAATCCTCAGCCCCCTGAGAATGACGATGCCTCGAACCTGGTCGTCCAAAAGAAACTCTAGCCGGGGGGTTCAGGAAGGTCAAGATCGAGGCCGCACAAGCCTTTTGACCGCAGCCGTCGTGTAGTAAGGATCGAAAGAAGAACTTGGCCTTCCATTGGACACCCGCTACTCTAGCGCTGGTCTTCGGTTAAGGCGTAGCCGTTCTCCCTGAATTTCTCACCCTCCCCGTTCAACTGAGGGTCCCTTTCTTCAGGTTCCGGAATTCGCTCATGACAAAAGATACATCTCTTTCCGGTTTCCTTCTTATGTTTCAACGTGGCCTCAGCCGTGGAATGAAATAAAAGTGAAAAAAAGCTCCCCAGTAGGACCAGGAGCGCTACCATTTTGATTTTCCTCATCGGATGTTCGCTCGTTTCGCTTTGTCCTGCAATGGTATGATGGATGTCGGTCATGTGTCCACGGAAATCCGCAGCCAGAAAAATAGCCCAGGAAGAACATCGCATCGGAGAGATACTCCGGGGATTGGACGAGGAATATGCCGATGCCGAATGTGCTCTTCATCACGACAGTCCTTTTCAGCTCCTCGTTGCCACTATCCTTTCAGCCCAGTGCACGGATGTGCGCGTGAATATAGTCACGCCCCAACTGTTTCAGCGCTATCCGACACCCCGCGAAATGGCCCAGGCGGATGAGCAAAAGTTACAGGAGATCATTCGAAGCACGGGGTTTTTTCGGAACAAGGCCAAGAATTTGATAGGGGCGGCCCGAAGGATCGTTGAGACGTTCGAAGGAACGGTTCCTGAAAGCATGGAGGAACTCTTGCAACTACCCGGTGTGGCCCGTAAGACAGCCAATGTTGTACTGGGCACGGCTTTTGGGATCAATACCGGTGTCGTTGTAGATACCCATGTGAAGCGACTGAGCTATCGCCTGGGAATGACCACCCACACGGATCCCAACAAGGTCGAGCAGGATCTCATGGGGCAGATCCCACGCAGTCGTTGGATCGGGTTTTCTCATCAACTGATTCACCATGGTCGACAAATCTGCAGCAGCCGTAAACCAAAGTGTGAGGCATGCCTCCTTGCCAATGTTTGTCCCTATGGTCAACATAATGGTCAACACTAGTGACTGTTAAGTATTCGAAAATATTCTTCAGCCTCGCTTTGGTTCTCATCCTCTATCTGTTTTACAGGATGATTGAGCCCTTCCTCATCAGCGTGATTCTGTCCCTGACGCTGGTTTCACTCTTCTATGCCAACTATTTGGAACTGAACCGAAAGCTGAAGAATCGTCCAAATCTGAGTTCTGCCCTGATGGTTCTCATCGTCACGACCTTGATCATCATTCCCTTTTTTGTCTTTTTTATCGCCCTCCTCAACGAGTTCGTTTTTGCTTATGAGAGTTTCCAGGTCCAGTTGGCGAGCGGAGAGTTCGAGAAAAACTTCTACTTTCCGGAAAGTCCCTTCTTGCAGGAGGTGAGCGAACAATTCAGCCAGTTCCTGGGCGTCGATGGTTTGAACCTGACCCTGCTGATTTCATCACTGTTGAATCGCGTGGCCCAGTATCTGACCGAGCATTATGCATCGATTCTGGGAGGAATCGGAGTATTCTTTTTAAAGTTCTCAATCATGATCTTCAGCATGTTCTTTTTCTTCCGCGATGGCGAAGCCTTGGTAAGGGAACTCAAGAAATTAATTCCTCTGGCACCCGAGCATGAAGATTTGGTGCTCAAGAAGCTCAAGGAGGTGACCTTCGCCACGTTTTTTGGGATCTTTGCCACTGGAATCTGTCAGGGCATCGTCGCCGGTTTGATCTTCTTTTTTTTGGGAATTAATAATTCTATTCTGTGGGGAACGGCTACGGCCCTCTTTTCTGTCGTTCCTGTCGTGGGAACGGCTACCGTATGGATCCCCATGAGCCTTTATCTGGTCTCCAGTGGAGCGGTGATGAAGGGAGCCATTCTGTTCATCCTGGGAGTGACGATCATCGGACTTCTGGACAACTTAATTCGTCCACTCATCATTGAAGGACAATCCCACGGAATGCATCTGCTCCTCGTTGTCTTCTCTCTGGCAGGAGGCCTGCTGCTGTTTGGTCCGTCCGGGCTGGTACTGGGTCCCCTGGTGGTAGCTCTGTTTGTAACCTTTCTGGAAATCTATCAGATCGAGTTCGAAGACCAGCTGGCTACGGGCGCCCATCCCACCGAACAGATCA
>CBDUTA010000062.1:0-13228 GCA_965369785.1 uncultured bacterium | reverse complement strand
GTCTGGGCTTCTCGTTCCTATTCCCCTCAGGCTGGGATGTGCAACAAGCAGATAATCAGGATATCAACACCTTGGGCGACAGCACAGTCGTGTTCAAAGCCAACTACTCTGATCTGACGCTGTTCGCGTTTTCTGCCAACCTACCCGACCCCTCAGCCACGACCCTGGTGGTCGAAACCGGAGGGGAATGGTTGGGTCTCCATGAGGAAGAGATGGAAGAGCAGAACTTCGAGGTTCGAGGCAACATCCGTCCAGTGCTTTATGGCAACTTCGAGTTTTTCCGTCTGAACTTCCGCAGCCGCCAGCGCAGGGACAGGATCTATCAGACTGTGGTGGTTACCACAATGAATCGCACGATCATTGGCTTTGGGGTGAGAGGGAAATCCGAAGATGACATCGATGAGGCGTTGGAATCAATCCAGAGCGTCAAATTCTTTGACGCTGAATTCAATGCCTATGAAGCAGTCGCCCAGTCCGCACAGGCTGACGATGTCCTTCGACTGGGGAAGAAATTCCTGGACCTGTTTCCTGAAAGCGACCTCGCCTCCTTTGTTCACAAGCGTATGGCGCTTTCTTATCAGCAACTGAACGACTACGACAATTTGGTCTTCCACGGTGAGAAGACGATCGAATTACGCCCCGAAGATCCGGACATACGTCCTACCTTGGCCATGGCCTTCGCGGAGCAGGGTGAAAACAATAAGGCCATTGACTACGCAGTAGAGGGACTCAGAATACTTGGGACGATCGACAAACCCGCCGACACGCCTGTTCGGCAATGGATCCTGTTGAGGGACCGCGCTGTGGCCGACGCCAACTACGCTCAGGGATTGGCGTTTTTGAAGAAATCCCTCGGCATGGTGGGAGACAGTACGGTGGTTCTCAACCGTTCCATTGAACATCTCGAGAAGGCCATTGAAGCGGATCCCAGATTCGATGCCGCCTACTTCCGGCTCGGCTACACCCATACCCGGTTGAACAATGCCGAACAGGCCATTGAAAGTTACGCTCAGGCAGCAGCCCTCGATGGAATCGCCGCACAGCTGGCTCTTCAGCAACTTCAAACACTCTATGAGTTTCTGAAGAAAGATCCGGCCGGCATACCGCAGTTTACTCAAGAGCAGCTCGCCTATATCGACGGGAAAGCCGCTGAAAAAGAAGCACAAATTCAGCAGCTTGAAGAGGAGGAACGAATGAAACTGCAGCAACAACTGGACCTACAGTTACAGCCACAGCAGCCACAAGGGCAGGGACAGGGACAGGGGTACTAGCCCGGATTATGCATAGGTTCTCGTCACGAAGCGACGAAAGCGACGACCTGGCGAGGCGCGGGGGCACCCGCTTGCGGGTCGGAGGCCCCCGCAAACGTACTGTACGGTACGTTGAGGAGGCCGACCGAGTGCAACGCGGGCAGGTCGAATGATTTCGTAGCTGTAGTAGAGAATTTATGCATTATTCGGGCTTAACCCTTCAAAAGACCACTGACTGGCTATCCACTGGTGCTGTGAACAGGTTGAGAGGATTTTCAAGACAGTCCCCCCATGAACAAGACAAATCCTGGTGAATCTTCCGATGGACACAAGGATTTGCAGGAACTGCAGAAGCGCCTCGACTATTCGTTCAAGGACACGGCGCTGCTCGAGCGGGCACTGACCCACAGTTCATTTGCCTATGAGCGGAGGTCGGGTTTAGAAGGAGAAGCATCAGAGGATTACGAGTCGATGGAGTTCCTGGGTGACACCATCCTCGGTTTTCTCATCAGCGAACACCTTTTCCTGAAACACCCCTCCCTAAACGAGGGGGAACTTTCGAAAATCAGATCATTTCTGGTCTCGGCCAAACATTTAACCTCTCTCTCTCAGGAGTTGGACTTGGGGGATTTTCTGAGATTGGGCCACGGGGAGGAGAAAACGGGTGGGAGAAAGAAAAAGGCCCTTCTGGCAGATCTCTTTGAAAGCGTCATCGCGGCCATCTATCTGGATGGAGGCTTCGAGCCTACTCGCCGTTTCGTGTTCTCCCGGTTTAGCTCTCGGCTCGAGGAAATCGCCGTGGAACAACTGGATTTTCAAGACAGCAAATCGCTTCTCCAGGAACAACTGCACGCCCGAGGATTCACCGAACCGACTTATCAAGTGGTGGAGGAACTCGGCCCAGATCACAGCAAGAAATTTTTCGTAGAAGTTCATATTGAGGATAAACTTCTGGCCAAAGACAGCGGCAGGTCAAAAAAAGAAGCGCAACAAAGAGCGGCCGGAAAAGCTCTCGAAAAATTGAAAGATCTCCTAGATTCATAAGAAATTCACCAAGGTGGCTCCCCTACAGGCCTTAATCAGAATCAAGTGGAATTTCGAGACAAACTCTTTGGCGCACGGGCCCTCTATGCAGCCATGACGAACCAGAATATCAGCAAGGTGGCCACATCAAAGAGGGCATGAGCAACCATGGGGGCCACCAAGTTCCGTCTCCAGATGTAAAGAAGCCCGAAACAAAGCCCAAGAATTCCCGCTCCAACCGCGTTATCGATTCCCTGCAGAGCATGTCCAAAAGCAAAAAAGAGACTCCATAGGGTGAGCCCCACAACAATCCCCACTCGACGACCGTCCTGTTCACTGGCAGAGCGGCCCAAAATTCTGGAGAAAGGCATGAGAAGGATCGCTCCCAAATAACGCTCAAACCGATCCAGGACAAACGCTCGCTGGATCTCCTCCTTGATGCCTCCCACATAAATGCTGCTGATCAAAAACAGCAGCAGGTCACCATAGCTTTCGATCAACTCCAGCAGCGGGTTACTGGTGGAAACATAATCGGGCAAGAAGAAGTTAAAGAAGATGCTCACCAAAAGAGTGGACCCGAAAAGCAAGGGCACACAACCGATGCCCAGCAGGACTTCCCGGCCACTTTTGTTCAAAATCCAACCGATGTTGCGCAGGCTTTCTCCCCGAGATCGCAAAAAAAGGACGATAAAAAAAAGGGTGATGCAAGCCTCTGAAGCCATAAACAGGAACAGAATCCGAGTATCACTTAGAATCCCAGCCCGCCCGACATCCAAGAAAATGAATCCGATTTGAACTAAAACGGGTCCGGCAAGGGCCACGAACAGGACTTCAAAGAGAGCCCAAAACCGACGAATGAAATCTTCCCCTGTCCCCGTGGAGAACGGTGGTTGTGATGGTTCCATGGAGCATACATTCTACGACAAACGCATGATAAGGAAACCAGACTGTCTGCCGGTTGGCTCTGCCACCCATTGCGCTCATTGGGTCTCCCCTATTCGTGTATTTGTGCTTTCGTGCCTTCGTGCTTTTGCGTCAGGGACTTATTTCGGATGTTGTGGTTTGTGAACAGGGACCTCTGTCGCTCCCCTCATGCAGGGGTACCTCTAGCCCGGAGTATGCATCCTTCGGGTTAGAAAATCCGGGTATAATGAGGCCTGCATTTTTCGCATTCTTGAGGAAGAGCCTATGGTCTTGGTCCAACTCAGGCAGCTTTTAACATTATCAACTCTAGCTTTCTTCTTAATCACAACAGGTGTTGCCCAAAACAAAGAAAAAATCAAACAGTTGACGCCGAGTACCCAGGGGTCCACGGGTCTATTCAATCTCTATCTGGCCGATACCTTGCGCCGCGGCGAAGTCAGTCTGGGCCTGAACCTCACCCATTTCAATCGAGAACCGGGAGATCTCGACTTTACTCTTTTTCCAGTCTCAATCACCGTGGGCCTGCATGATCGCGTCGAGTTCTTTGCTGCCTGGGAAACTCACCGACGGGTCAACGGTAATGCGACACGAGTCAACAAGGTCGGGCCTGGAGATCCCCTCGTCCCCGCTCGTCTGAACAATGGCATGGGTAGCGTGGGCTTCTTCAATGACTCGCCTTTCCTGGACGTCGGCTCTGGCCAAGGCTCGGGGGAACTCCAGGGCGGGCTTAAATTCAATCTTCTTTCCGAAGTCAGAGGTAACCCCTTGAGCCTGGCCATTCAGCCCATCATCAAATTTCCTCTATCCCAGAGCCGAACCCGCCTTTTGCAAGGGTTAACAAACGGCACCCTTGAAGCCGGATATGACTTTATCCTTTCCAAGAATGTGGCCCACGGAGGAACCATCACCGGAAACTATGGCCATCTTTTTGCTGGGAACTCCCAGGGTATCCGATTGCAACACCGGATGAACTATGGACTTGGTCTTGAGATGCCGATTGGCGCCGGAAAGGTCCGGGCCATCGCAGAATTGGTGGGGAGTCGTTTCTTCGGAGAGCGAACCCAGGGAGCGAATCCCAAATCTCCGGTAGATCTCTACCTGGGCCTACGGATCTCCCTTGCCGGCTGGATCTCCGTCTCCGGCGCCTATAACATCAACTTCAACACGATTAATGGGGATCTACCGATTTACGACATCCCTTCTACAGGTCGATCGGGCGGGCTTCTTCAAGTGACCTTTCAGCGGAAGATTAATCGAGCTCCGGCCATCCGTTGTCATCCAAATCGCGCCGTCATCGAGAAAGGAGATTCGGCCACCATTCAGGTTGTGCTCGTAGATTCGGATAATAGCTTACTCTCTCTAACATGGAGAGCCAGTGCCGGACGGATTTCCCCGCAAGGCACAAGTGTTCTCTTTGACTCCGCAGGGCTTCAGGTTGGAGAATACACCGTGACGGCGGAGGTAGGCGACGGAGACCGCACGGCTTCCTGTTCGACCGACATCACCGTCGAGAGTCCTGCACGATGAATGTCGTGCTGTTGTGCTGTCGTGAAGAATGAAAGCAGGAACGGGCGATGTTTAGTGCCTCGGTTCATAAATACGGTAACCTTCGTGGCGAGCGCGACACTTCGTGTTGTAATACGGTAAAATGGGTGGATAACATGCGAGTTGTGGGTTTGTTCTTCTACTTGTTCACCGTCGCTCTGAGCTCTTGGGGTTTGTCCCAACCACGGGTTACTACTCTTGGCCCCTATGGTGGCGACGTACGATCTTTAGCGGTCCATCCCCAGCGTCCCCATGTGTTTTTTCTGGGAACACCCGATGGACAGATTTTTATCTCTGAAGATGCCGGAGGGAGATGGCGCAAGTTAGCCCCGGGGCTCGACCGGCGTAACCTGGTCATCGACAACCTGGCCTTCGATCCCATCGATCCCAACACTCTCTATGCGGCGACCTGGGAGCTGAAAAGTGACAAGGGGTGGCTTTTCCGGACCCGAGACGGTGGACAGACCTGGCAGGAGATTTCATTGAAGCGCTTCAACAGCGCCATCCGAGCCATTGCTATCGCCCCGTCCGATCCCCAAAGGATCGCTCTGGGCATTTCCGAAGGAGTCCTCCTCAGTGTGGACGGCGGACTAAGCTGGGATAGAATCACTCGAGGCTACCGAAGCATGTACAATGTGGAGTCGCTGGCTTTCGATCCCAGAGATCCCGATACTCTTTACGTCGGAACCTGGCATCTGGGATTTAAAACGACCAATCGGGGAAAGAAATGGACGGCCATGCACAGCGGAATGGTGTTCGACAGCGATATGTTCTCCCTGCTGGTCAATCCCCAAAAACCTGAAGTCCTCTTCTCCAGTGCCTGTACCGGGATCTACAAGTCAGAAAATGGCGGTCTCAACTGGAAGAAACTCAAGAACGGCTTACCCAAGGAAGCAAAAAGAACGCGAACCCTCCACCTGGACCCTTCCAACTCCAACACTATTTATGCGGGCACCACGGTTGGGCTTTTCGTCTCCCATAATGCCGGTAGCAGTTGGAAGAAACTGATTTCCGACGTTGTGATCAATACGGTCGCTACAGACCCGGCAGACAATCGGGTCATCCTGGTGGGAGCGGATGATGCGGGAGTTCTGAAGAGCACTGATGGAGGTTTAACCTTTCATCCGGCCAATAGCGGATTTGTCCATCGTCAAGTAGTCGCGGTAACCTCTGATTCCCACCATCAAGACCACTATTACGCCAGTGTCTCCTCCGATGGATCTTATGGGGGATTTTTCTTCTCCCATGACCGAGGAATCACTTGGGAACCTTTCAATGAGGGTCTGGAGAATATTCTCCGGGCAGATCTTAAAACGATCTTACCTGCTGGTCTCACCCAGCGGGTCTACATTGGAACTCAGCAGGGAATATTTACAGGTTTACCCTCACGTGAACCGTGGCGGAGTATCGACACCACCCATAAATTGTCCGTTTTTGACCTCACTTTCGCAGATACACGTGAACAGGGGATCTTCCTGGCCACCGAAGAAGGGATCTTTCATCTGGACCTAGCAGAAAACCATCTCACCCGGCTTGAGATTTCTGACCACGAGGGTAAAGTGAATGCGGTTTTTTATGATCCCGGTACGGCTCGACTCTTTGCGGCTACCGACAAGGGGCTCTTTCGATCCGAGAACGGCGGAAAAACCTGGAGCAGAGAGGTCGAAGGACTTCCCGATGCACCGATTCACGTTTTGGAGAAAAGTGGGCAACGTCTCTTTACCGGTACCCGCGATGGCCTTTTTTTCAGCGATGACGGGGGCAAGCAGTGGTCTAGATCTGAAGGTGTTTTTCCGATTGACATTATCGCCATTCAAGCCAATCCCAGGGCGGACAACCAAGTCTTCGCCACTGACTCGGTATCGGGTCATCTCTATTACACGGGCAATGGAGGCAATGAGTGGGAAATCATCCAGCGGGGACTCCACAGTTCCAGCATCGCCGCACTTGGCTTCAACACATCAGGCGAGCTGCTGGCGGGGACGATTTCCGATGGTGTCTACCTGATCGAACCCCCGGCCCAATGGACAGCTGAAGGACGATAATGTCGATAACTTATCTTCATCTTTTGCTGGCCTTCACGGGCGCCCTCCTTTTCATATTGGCCCAGTTCCTCCTGCGAAGACCTTGGCAATTGAAACCTACAGGCATTCAGAGTCTTCTCGACCAAGAGTGTCTTGCCGAGCAGGAACTTGAGCTTGAACTGGACCAGGAGTACCTTGTTCCCCTTGTCATTTACGAAGATGACTATCCCACTTTCGGAAATATTATTCGACTGGTTTTAGAGAGTTTTTCTCTTGGACATTTCCTCCAGGACAGCGATTTTCAAGAAGCTCTGATCTCTCTTCGAAATTCTGTTTTTCAGTCAATTAACCCACAAGATTTGGTCTCGCCAATGTGTGTAATCGTGAACACCTTTGTCAGGGATCCTGATGTGGAATACCGATGCCGGCCGCATTTGAAGGTTCTGGTCGATCAGTTCTTGCTAGAGGTGGAGGTCGCCCCGGATGAACCGTGAGTGATGGGAACAACTCGTGTCCCGGAAACGCGGTCGTGTGCACCCCGACACCATGGGTCAAAGATACTCCAAAGTAGGCCCACCACAGTCGCTACCACGGGCAGAAAAAGACAGATCCTAATAACAAGGGACTGAAACGGCACCGTCTCCGACTCTTCTCCCACCAACTGCAAATCAGTCAGGTACATGCCTGGTGTCTGACCACTCAGGACAAGAAAGAAGAATGAATTGAGAAAGAAAAAAGAGAGCGCAACAAGTATTCCCAGGTATAGCGAATTCGCTGAAAAGAAGTCGAAGTTCAGAATCTTCGCAGCTGAGAAACTGAAAACAACGGCGATCAAGACAGGCAGAAACAGATCAATGATCCCAGCTAATATTCGAGAAAACAGAACTTCATGCGACAGCCCGTTCTCGCTGGCAGCCGTTTCTTCACTGCTGGAAGCGGAGGTATCTACAAATTCTGGTGCCGTAGGGACCTCCAGTGTCAACGCCTGCTGCTTGGGAAGGTGAGATCGAAGCCCTCTGCTGGTACCCAGGGGAGTTCGAATCAAGGGCTTCTCCACCACAGGCCGAGACTTGCGCGGGCTCCTGGTAAAGGTGACAACTCTCTGCTTTTTTAATCCCTGGGCTGAATCTCCCAAACTGTAGTCAAAGAGAGGACGCTTACTTCCAGTCTTGGTGGCTTTCGGCTGAGGCATCTGACGACCCTTTCGATCCTCTCTGCCCTTTTTCTCAGCGTGCTCAACAAGCTTATGTCTGATCTGTAACCGCCAATCGTTAGTTTCCGATTCCAGGCGGGTAGCGGGTTGGTCTGCTGTTCCTTCCGCTGCCTCTGTTCGGATTGGGGTGATCTCAATCCCGCACTGAGGACAACTCTTCCCGGAAATCTGAATTCGACAACGGGGGCACTCCACCGGCCAATGTTAGCAAAGGAAGGAGACAGGAGGCAGGAGACAGGAAGTTCCGGGTCAGGTTTGGGATTTTGAATTTTGAATTTTGAATTTCCGCTGACCGGAGTCAGCGGTCAGCGGTCTCCTGCCTCTCTCACTTCATCAAGCAATTTCTCCAGATCATCCCTAGTCAGCAACTGGATCTTCTCCAGTCCCCGGGAGAAAAAGAACAGCTCCTCCAGATAGGCCTCTTCCCGATTGTCCTGTTCGGCCCTTCGGCGAGCTGCCGCAAAAGCCTGCGCTATCTCCTGCCTGGGATACCCCTGAGGCGCCTTTTGGATGACCGCATTGAGTACGATGGTGTGAACCAGATCCACCTCGTAGTAACGAAGGAGAAGAATGGAGCCTGCAAAGATCGAGATTAGAACTCCAAGGATAATGAGGGTGGATTTCTTTACGTTCTCTAACATGAGTGCCTCAATGTCTCGATTGAGTGTGCTTGCCCCCAATGATACCGGCTAGAGGAGTCTGAGCATGTCAAAATAGGCGTCATAGTCAAGATCCAATTCACGTTTCTTGGCGTTCCCCAGCAGGGCACTCAGAAAGAAAGTGCGAATCCAGCGCGGCAGGAGACGACTCTTCTTGGTCCGTCTAAGGGCCTAGGGATGCTTGAAGTAAAAATTCGTAATCTCCTGAAGCACGGGATCCTCCTGCCGGATGATTTCTCCCAGTGAGAGATCCTTGACTCGACCCGGCTGCCCGTGAATATCGACCTTGTAGTGATCCAGTTTTTCATCAATCTGCTGGCGATTTCGCTCAGCTGCCCGTGCTCTTTTGGCCAGGATGGCAGTGGCACTCTCATGGGTCTTCACATGATCGATAATGTTCGCAGCCAGCGTCCTGCAAAAAGCATAGTCTGGATAGGCCTGGAAAAAATCGTGTGTTAACGTTCGAACCCGCTCATCCTCGCTCTCCATCGAATCCTCATTCTACCCTAGCCGGGACTATTCATAAATTCTCTACTGCAACAGCGAAACCATCCGGCGTGCTGCTCCGACGGCGTTGCACACGGTCGGCGTTTTCCCAGCTTCGTAACAAGAACCTATGAATACTCCCGGCTGACTCATGCTAGAATCCAGAGGATGTCCGATGCAGTTTGTATGGTCAGTGGTGGCTTGGACAGTTGTGTAACGGCGGCGGTCGCTCACTCCCAGGGACTGCCTCTGGCCTTTCTACACGTCAACTATGGCCAACTCACAGCAGCCCGAGAATTAAGGGCTTTCAACGAGATCGCTGATCACTACCAGGTCTCGGAACGGTTTGTAGCCGACCCCACCCATCTCAGCAAAATAGGAGGTTCAGCCCTGACCGATCCCTCCATCGCTCTGCCCGAGGGAGAACTGGATCGAGAAGAAATCCCCGTTTCCTATGTTCCCTTTCGCAACGCAAATCTGCTCTCCATTGCGACCAGTTGGGCCGAAGTTTTAAAGGCACGGCTGATCTATATTGGAGCAGTCCAAGAAGACAGTTCAGGATATCCAGATTGTCGGGAGTCTTTTTTTAAGGCTTTTAATGCGGTCATCGAAGAAGGCACAAAACCGGACACTTCGATCGAGATTGTCACGCCCCTCATCCATATGAGTAAAAAGGAAATCATTGAAATGGGAGTCGCATTAAAAGCCCCTTTTCACCTCACCTGGTCCTGCTACAAGGAAGAAGAAATTGCCTGTGGACATTGCGATAGTTGTCTTTTGCGGCTTCGCGGTTTCCAGCAAGCAGAGCTTCACGACCCACTACCCTACGGGGTCCCCCCCCGGATCTCAGTAGAATAAAGGCAGTGTTTCGATGTTGAAAATCGTTTTTACTGACCTGGATGGAACCCTATTAGACCATTGCACCTACGAATATGCTCCTGCCCTCCCCGCTCTGGCCAAGTTGCAGGAAAGGCAAATTCCCCTTGTTTTTTGCACCAGTAAAACGGCTGCTGAAATGATCCCCTTTCGAACCGAAATCAAGAACGAAGACCCTTTCATCGTGGAAAATGGAGGAGGGATTTACATTCCTAAAAGCTACTTCGCCACCCTCCCAGTGGAAACCCGAAGAAGCGATCATTTCCTTGTCATCTCGCGGGGACTCCCCTCTAGCCAGCTCCAGGAGATTCTTGCCCAAATCAGTAGAGAGTGTGGTTTGACCGTCCAGAGCTTTGACCAACTGACAGCCACGGAACTGGTTGAGAGATCGGGACTTTCTCTGCAGCAGGCTAAGAGTTCGCTTCAGCGAGAGTTCGACCTCCCTTTCAGTATTGTGAGTCCTCACCCCAATCGAAGGCAGCTGGAAGAGAAAGTGCAGCAGTTCGGCCTGAAACTCGTTCAAGGAGGGAGATTCTTTCACCTGAGCAGCAACAGTGAGAAGGGGGAGGCCGTGGCTCAACTCATCGAACTCTATCAAGCAAATCGAGGGGGTCCGGTTCGATCCTTTGGTTTAGGTGACAGTCGCAATGACTTGAGTATGCTGGAAGAGGTCGATATCCCCGTCATCATCCCAAACCCCCACAGCATCGCACCCCTGGCCGACGAACTACCTGGAGCCCACCGAGCTCATACTCCCGGACCCAAGGGGTGGAATGATGCCGTCCTTTCTTTACTGGAAAATGAGCTGGTTGAAAAAGGAAAGCTGAACGGTTAACCTGTGTTACACCTCTAGTTTTTACCATGACCCTTGAAATGCTACTGCTCAGTGCAATTATCGCAGTCGCGGTATTCTTGTTTGCTCTTGAAGTTTTTCCTGTCGACAAAGTGAGCGTTCTTGTTCTGAGCAGTCTGGTCCTGCCATCGGCGTTCGGCTTTGATCTGGTTTCCCCTCAGCAAGCCATTGCGGGTTTTGGGAATCCTGCAACGGTGGTCGTTGCTTGTATGTTGGCCTTGAGCTATGGGATTCAGACCACAGGGGCACTCAACTACCTGTCCAGCAAACTGGTCCACTTGGCGCAGGAGAGCGAGTTCAGACTTCTCGTTTCCATCGTGGTGGCCGTCGGTATCCTGTCGGCCTTCATCAACAACACCGCAGCAGTGGCTCTCTTTCTCCCCCTCACCGTCGCCGTTGCTGCCGAACAACGTCTAGATCCCAGCAAACTTCTGATGCCCATGTCCTTTGCAGCCATGTTTGCCGGCACCTGTACCTTGATCGGGTCCTCCACCAATCTCCTCGTTTACTCTCTTGCCCGGGATCACCTGAACTGGGAAATCGGGATGTTTGAGTTCTCACAGGTGGGCTTGATCTTCTTCGCAGTAGGAACCTGCTATCTTCTTTTCGTCGGCCGGCATCTTGTTCCTTCACGAAGAACCCGTGAGAGCCTCACCGAAGAATACCGTTTGCGGCACTTCGTTACCGAACTGATCCTCAAGGAGCACTCCCCCTTAATTGGACAATCGATCGCCGACACCAACTTCAGAGAAGGATATGACCTGGAAGTCATCGAGATTCTCAGAGGCAAGACAAAACTGCTTCCCTCAGCCGAGGAAACCCTGCTGCAAGAAGGTGACATCCTATTGGTCCAGGGAGATCCTCAAACCCTGCTGCGGATTCAGGAATCACAGGGGGTTAGCATCAAGGCATTGACAGTTGAGGATCAGGACCTGGAAGACGAAAACATTGTACTGGTCGAAGCCTTTATCTCTCCTGTGTCCGGGTTAGTGGACAGCACCCTGAAAGAGGTCAATTTTCGCCAGACCTACAAAGCCAATGCCCTGGCGATTCGCAGTCACGGGCGTACCATTCGAGAAAAAATCGGAAAGCTCCGGCTGGAGTACGGAGATTCGCTTCTGATCCTGACAAGCCGAGAACAACTGCAGGTATTGATGCAGTCCCCTGACTTTCTCGTCCTGGAAGAAGTCCGTCGAACTTTCTTGCGCAAGGACAAGATCTACTATGCAGTCGGCATTTTCCTGGGGATTATCGCACTGGTGTCCTTTGAGGTTCTGTCCATCATAGAAGCATCGGTGATGGGAACGGGGCTGATGCTCTTGACCGGTTGTTTGCGACTTCAAGACCTGTACAACAACCTCTCCTGGCAAACCGTCGTGATGTTGGCCTGTTTGATTCCCGTGGGTTCGGCAATGGAAAACACAGGGTTAGCGAACCTTCTTGCCACAACACTGGTCGGGGAACTGAACGTATGGGGCCCCTTCGCGGTTCTATCAGGAATGTATCTACTGACCTCGCTCCTCACCTCTGTTATTTCCAACCACGCTACGGCCATTCTCATGATTCCCATCAGTCTTTCCACCGCCCAGCAGCTGCAGGTGAATCCTGAGCCTTTCGTCATGGCTGTCTTGTTTGCGGCTTCTGCCAGTTTTATGACACCGATCGGCTATCAAACGAATCTCTTTATCTTCGGCCCGGGAGGATATAAATTCTCCGATTTCTTGAAGGTGGGTGGCCCTCTGAGTATCCTCTTTTGGATTTTAGCCTCCTTTATCATTCCTCTCTTTTGGCCCTTTTAACCACCCCTATTTACTCTATTTCACAAGGGCTTGCAGGAATCCATCGACTTGACTTGGCGGGCGTTTAATTGTAGAAAAGATTCACACGTCAGGAGTGTGCCACCATGTGGAAAAAGCTAGAAGAAGAGAATTCCGAGCTCCCGACCCAGAAGTTCAACAAGAGTCCAATCGAACAATTGAAAGAGAAGGCAGTCGTCGGTCCCTCCATCAAAATCAAAGGGGAACTCACTGGCGAGGAAGATTTGATGATCCAGGGCCGAGTCGAAGGTAGAATCGAGTTAAAGAAAAACAACGTCACGGTGGGAAAAAGCGGAAACGTTCAAGCAGATATCTATGGAAAGATCATCTCTGTCGAAGGAGAGGTCGAGGGTGATCTCTTCGGAGAAGAGAAGATCATCGTCCGGAAGTCAGGGACGGTCCGCGGAAACATGACGGCGCCGCGGGTTAACTTGGAGGATGGCGCAAAGTTCAAGGGAGCCATCGACATGGAGTCCACAGAGGGTGAGAAGAAGCCTCCGTTGAAAAAAGCTGCAATGGGACCGAGATAGACCCCTTCTCAACTCGAACCTGGTTCCC
>CBDUTA010000061.1:0-13516 GCA_965369785.1 uncultured bacterium | reverse complement strand
CCTTCTTGCAAAAACCGTTGACGATCATGGAAACCGCATCCTCGGCTGAAAGTCCGCGAGACTGGCAATAGAAAATTTGATCCTCTCCGACTTTTGAAGTGGACGCCTCATGTTCCATTTGAGCGGTGCTGTTTTTGACCTCGATATAGGGGAAGGTGTGGGCCCCGCATTGGTCTCCAATCAACATCGAGTCGCACTGTGTGTAGTTGCGGGCACCTGTCGCACTCTTGTTAATCCTGATCAAGCCACGGTAGGTATTTTGACCATTGCCGGCCGAGATTCCCTTGGAGACAACGTTACTGCGAGTGTTCTTTCCCATGTGAATCATCTTGGTTCCCGTGTCGGCCTGCTGTCTTTTCTTGGTCAAAGCAACGGAATAAAATTCTCCGATTGAGTTATCTCCTATTAAAAGAACGCTCGGATACTTCCAGGTAATAGCTGATCCAGTTTCCACCTGGGTCCAGGAAATCTTGGAGTTCCGTCCCAGGCATTTCCCTCTCTTGGTGACGAAGTTATAGATACCCCCTTTGCCGTTATCATCCCCCGGGTACCAGTTCTGAATAGTTGAATACTTGATTTGAGCGTCGTCGAGTGCGATCAATTCCACCACCGCTGCATGCAGCTGATTCTCGTCGCGCATAGGGGCGGTGCAGCCTTCCAGATAACTGACGTAGCTTCCTTTGTCAGCGATAATCAGGGTCCGCTCGAACTGACCGGTGTTTCTGGCATTGATCCGGAAATAGGTGGACAGCTCCATGGGGCAGCGTACACCTTCGGGGATGTAGACGAACGAGCCGTCAGTGAAGACTGCCGAGTTCAAGGATGCAAAGAAGTTGTCGGTATGAGGAACCACCGATCCCAAATATTTCTTAACCAGATCGGGGTGGTTCTGTACCGCTTCTGAAAAGGGGCAGAAGATAATTCCAAGTTCGCCCAGCTTTTTCTTAAAGGTGGTGGCCACCGAGACGCTGTCAAAAACCGCATCGACGGCAACCCCGGCCAAAAGCTCCTGCTCTTCCAATGGAATTCCCAGTTTCTTGTAGGTTTCCAGTAACTGGGGGTCCACGTCATCCAGGCTCTGTGGCCCATCTTCTTTTCTCTTGGGCGCCGAGTAATAGACGATGCTCTGGTAATCAATGGGCGGATACTGGACGTTGGCCCAGGTGGGCTCCTTCATGGTGAGCCAGTGCTTATAAGCTTTTAGCCGCCATTTCAGCATGAACTCCGGTTCCTTCTTTTTGGCTGAAATCAGACGAATAATATCTTCATTTAAACCCGGAGGCGCCGAATCGGTTTCAACGTCGGTATAGAATCCGTATTTGTACTCCTGATTGGCAAGATCCTCGAGTCGTTTTGTTTCGGTTGACATCTTTCTTTTGGCTCCTTGAATCAAACGTGCAGCGGTTAGGGTCGGTCCTCTTGGAGGTTCACCAGTTCTCCCCGGTCCCTTTCCACTGGCCCGGGTATTTGACCGGTTAGATCTGATAGAGTCGTGCTGTTTAAAGCTTCGAAGACGATCTGATTAATTTTTTGCCAGCTGGTCCGAAGTCCACAGACGGGCTCGTGCCGGCACTCACCCGGAGCTTCGATACATTCGGTCATGGCCAGCGGCCCCTCCATGGCCTTGACGATTTCCGCTATGGAGATTCTCTCCCCCCGCCGCGCCAAGCTGTAACCCCCTTTGGCTCCTCGGTGGGAAACCAGTAAACTCTCTCGTGCCAAGATCTTGAGTATTTTTCTCACCATGGGCAACGGAAGCTGACTTTCCAGCGCCACTTCTCGCGCGTTGTGCTTCACACCTTTCTGAGCGGACGCGAAATAGGCCAGCACGACGATTGCATAATCCGTTTCTTTGCTCATCCTAATCATGGAGTTTGGCTCTCAAACTAATCAGTACGGTTTCAGTACTCATTCAACATCCAAAGAATACCAATCTGGTCCTCTTCCTGTCAACCCCCTTAGTGTCCCGTCCGGACGACTCATACAGTCTCTGCTGCAGCGCCGACAGCATCCGGCGTGCTGCACCGACTGCGTTGTTTTCTACCAGCGAAGACTCTCCGGAATGTGGGAGGCCCTCGTGCCAAGGCACCTCAGTCGCCGAACTGCTCGATCCCTAAAATAGCTCCTGCCGTGAAATACAAAGGTAGCTCTCGCTTATTCCTTTATTCCTTTCCCATTCTTTTCGGATTCGGCACCTGAGGTGCCTCCCACATTCCGGAGTCCTTGCAATCCTAACGGACCCGGCAAGCCACTCGTGGCGAGCCACCGGCTCGCCCCTACCTCACTTCGGGACAAGTACCTATGGGTAATTCGGGCTGGTCACACTAATCAAGAGGGGCGTAATAGCCGGGCCGCGTGCTCACCACGACCCCGGCGGGGCGGGCGCGAACTTCCACTTGGCGCCACTTCCCGTCTTTGAGCATATTGGAGGAAATATAGGAAACGTAATACTGGTTCTTGAGCTCTTCGGCAACCTGGCTATAGACATCGCTGAGACTGACGAAGGCTTGCACATCCAAAACCTTTCCGCCGGTCTGCTGAGCCAAACGCTTCAAAAACCGCCTGGCACTGAGAATGAATGTGTCGGTGAGCTGCTTGGGGACATGCCCGAAACGTCTCTGGTAGGCCATCCGGGCAGCCATGGCCCCCGCCCAATACTCCTCCAGCTTGGAGACCACGTAAACCGTGCTCTCTGAACGGATAGCCAGATCCATCGTCTCTGCTGAATCGACCATGCTGCTGTTATCGATCCCATCGGTCAGAGCAATCACCGCTTTTTTTCCTTCTACGGAAGCCAGAAGATCGTCGAAAGTGACGTACAAAGCATCGTTAAAGACCGTGGAGCCTTTGGCGTAGATACTTCCCAGGGCCACTTTGACCTTCTCGATATCATTGGTCCAGTCCAGAAGGAGCCGGGGCGCATCGTTAAAGGTGATAATGGCCACTCGATCCTCGGAATCCAGATTCTCGGCGAATCCCAGTGCGGCCTGATGGATTTCCCCTTGGGCCTGGCGGGTGCTCCCGCTGATATCGATCAGCAAAACGACGTGCACCGGCACCCCTTCACTGTAGAAATTGACGATTTCTTGCCGGACTCCATCCTCATAGACCTGGATCTGTTCCCGTGTCAGATCGCTGACAAATCCACCCGTGACGGAGCGGGCATTAACAGACAAGAAAACTTGATCGACGGCAACTCCGATTCTAAAGCCTTCTCCCTGCTGGTCCTGGCTGGACTCCTCTTGCCCAGCGGGGAAGAAACCAAAAAAAAGCAAAACAACTGCCAGCATTCTCACCTCGACAATGATATTCAAATGAATTATATCGCACCCCGAGTGCCTCGTCCCAGGAATTCCATGGCCTTTGTGGCGAGTGCGACGGCGGCGGCGCGATACCGGTGGGCATTGTGGAGGAGGACCGACAAAGAGATCAATCCCGCCCCGGCGACAGCCTTCGGACTGATGGAAGCTACATATCATCTCTGCCCAGCCGGCGCTTTTGCCGTTTCCTGCCCAGAACCGGTGACCACTCCCGGCTGGTCTCAAAACAAATCGGGCGTGGTACTATGATCACGGGTGTTTGTGCTTCAAAGCTATGAAACCGTTTATCTTCACTCCTTTGATCCTCGTGGTTTTGGCAGGCCTCTACGCCTGCCAAAAAGAGGTCACCATCAAAAACCAGCCCCTCATGATCGATCAACACCTGCAGGAAAAAGCGACAAAGTTGGCACATGAATGGATCATCTTCGATGCCCACATTGATGTTCCGTTTCGATTGTCACAAGAAATAGACGATATCTCCCAGAGAACAAAGGGGGGAGACTTCGATTATCCCAGGGCCAGAGAAGGGGGGCTCAACGCAGCCTTTATGGCCGTCTATATTCCCCCTCACTATCAGAAGGGGGGCGCCAAGGCGCTGGCCGATGAATTGATTCTCATGGTCGAAGGATTTTCCACCCGATGGCCTGATAAGTTTGCCCCCGCCCGATCAGTGGCCGAGATTCGGGCCAATTTCGCCCAAGGAAAAATCTCTCTTCCCCTGGGACTTGAAAATGGAGCTCCTCTTGAGGGCGACCTTGAAAACCTGGACTACTACTACCGGCAAGGGGTCCGCTACCTTACACTCACCCACACCAGGAGCAACCAGATTTGCGATTCCTCCGGGGATCCGCAGCGCAAGTGGAATGGCCTGAGTCCCTTTGGCGAGCAAGTGGTCTTGACGATGAATCGCCTGGGGATGATGATCGATGTTTCCCACGCTTCAGACGAGACCTTTTTTCAGGTGATGCAATTGTCTGCGGCACCGGTGATTGCTTCTCATTCTTCCTGTCGTCGCTTTACGCCGGGATGGGAACGCAATATGAGCGACGAAATGCTTTTGAAGCTCAAAGAAAACGGAGGGGTCATCCAAATCAACTTCGGCTCTTCTTTCATAAATAACGACTACCTGCGCAGCAAGCTGGCAAGGGAGCGGCACATTGAGCAGTATCTTGATTCCCGCAATCTTCAGCAGGGTAATGAGGCAGCCCGGCAGTATATCGAAAAGTATCATCAGGAAAACCCCATCCAATATGCCGATGTTGCTGACGTCGCGGATCATATCGACCATGTCGTCGAACTCATTGGCGTGGACCACGTTGGCCTGGGCTCTGATTTTGACGGCGTGGGCGATTCTTTGCCCTATGGACTCAAGGATGTATCCGGGTACCCCAACTTGATCTATCAGCTTTTGAAAAGAGGCTACTCGGAGGCAGACATTGAAAAAATCTGCTCAGGCAACTTATTGCGGGTGTGGTCAGAAGTCGAGAGGATTGCCCGAAAACTTCAAGGACCAGGATAGCCCCAAAGGGGATTCTTTCCCCCATCCCATGGGTGGATCGAGTTCTGTAACATCGCATGGCTGAGAAAAACCGCTACCTGAAGATTACCCTGAAGGGAGAGATCATCGAAGGTCGACCCCATCCTTCTTTTTTTGGCCATAGGCAGCAGTTCAGCCTGCCGGTCCTTTTAAAGTTGATCGGAGCCGCCCGTCGCCACAAAAGAGTGCAGGGTTTAATGCTGGTCCTGAAAAACGTTTCTGTCGGATGGGGGAAAATCCAGGAAATCCATCAGGAATTGCAGCGCTTTCATGAGGCGGGAAAGCGGTCGCTAGCGTATCTAGAGATGGCGGACAACCAAAGCTATTATCTGGCCTGTGGCACACAGCAAGTGTACGTTCCACCCTCGGCAACGGTTGATCTCGTCGGCTTGAGGGCCGAAATGTTCTTTTTCAAGAACCTTTTGGAGTATCTCGGGGTCGCACCCCAGCTCTTTGGTTTGGGGAAATACAAGTCCGCGGGTGAGATCTTCACGCGGGAAAACATGTCCGAACCCCATCGCTCTATGCTGGACTCCATTTTGACGGATCTCCAGAAGCAACTTGTTGACAAGATTGCCGCCCGCAGCGAGGTCACCCCCCAGCAGGTTCAAGAGTGGATTGACCAGGGTCCTTATACGGCACGTCAGGCCGAAAAACGGGGATTGATCGATGGCATTCGCTATCAGGATGAGGTGGAAGACTTGCTGGAAGGACCCCAAGCCGGGCTTCGCCGGTTATCTCCTGGGAGACTGCGCGTGAAAGAAGGTTGGTTCAAGAGATGGGTGACGTTCTACCGACCGCAGATTGCCTATCTGGTGGCCGAAGGTGTTCTCACCACAGGCGAGTCTCCCCGCAGGGGGGGCAGGCGGCCCGCCCTGGATTCTGAAAGCTTGACCCAATTTCTCCGCACTGCCCGCAAGCGTAAACGAGTAAAAGCCGTGGTCATTCGCATCAATAGCCCTGGGGGCTCAGCGCTGGCCTCCGATCTCCTGTGGAGAGAAATCCGGCTCACCGACCAGAAAAAGCCGGTGATCGTCTCCTTCGGAGACGTGGCCGCCAGCGGAGGATACTATCTAGCCACCGCAGCCCGAGGCATACTGGGAATGCCGGCCACGCTGACGGGTTCCATTGGAGTCATTGCTGGAAAGTTCAATCTGGCCCAGCTTCTCCCCAAACTGGGCATCACCGTGGACAGCCTGGAAAAGGGCAAAAGAGCCGGCTACTTATCCCCGGCCCGGCCTTTTTCCAAAGGGGAAGCCGAGGCAATTCAAGAACAGATGCGGGAATTCTATGAGGAGTTGTTTCTCAAGAAAGTGGCGGAGAGCCGAAAAAAGTCGCAGGAGGATATCCGCAAGTTGGCAGAGGGGCGGGTCTGGACGGGAGCACAGGCTCTAGAAAACGGATTGCTGGATCAGGTGGGAGGACTCGTTCAGGCCGTGGAAAGGGCGCAAGAAGAAGCTGGATTGCCGAAGAGAAAAAAGGTGCGCCTGGTCCATTACTTCAGACGCCGTACCTTCAGGGACATGCTTTCACTTCCTCTGCCTGGCGGCCTCCTGGACCATCACGTCCTGGCCTTAATGGCCGATGATTTTCACATTCATTGATTGGCGGTACCGCCTTTTGTCTTCTCTACAAGCCGGATCTCGCCGAGGATCATCGCCTTATCCACAGCCTTGCACATGTCGTAAAGGGTAAGAGCCGCCACCGAAACAGCGGCCAAGGCCTCCATCTCCACCCCCGTGGCCCCTCGGCAACTCACCTCACTACGAATGAGGAATCCTTCTTCCTGGAGTTCGATCTGAACATCGACTAAGTCGAGATTCAGGTTGTGGCAAAGGGGGATCAGTTGGCTGGTTTGCTTGGCCGCCTGAATTCCAGCCAGCCTCGCCACTTCAAAGGGATTTCCTTTGGGGAGACCCGCCTTGCGAATCACTTCTCCGGTTTGAGAGGATAGAAACAGTTTGCCTTCGGCGATGGCTTTCCGACGAATCAGGTCCTTGGTTCCCACATCCACCATTTTGGCGCGGCCGTGTTCATCCACGTGAGAGAGTTTCGTCTTCATTTGCTTCCTCAAAGTAATTATCTAACAAAAGTACTTCCACTCGCTCTCCAGCTGGAAGGCGTGTCACATCCGCTTCCAGGACCATGAGTGAGTTGGCAGAGGAAAAGGCCACCAGATCCGCCGAGCCTCTGGTCTCGACGGGCTCCACCCGGAACCTGTCTCCCTTCCAGAATGTCCGGGCTTGCTTAAAGAACTTCCTCCCCGGTTTTTGCCTCGTCTCAGCGACTAATTCTCCCCGCACACTGGGCAGACAAGGATTTTGAAATCCCATCCAGCGGCGAACTGCCGGTCGCACAAAGAGTTCAAAGGTGACAAAAGCGGATACCGGATTACCCGGAAGGCCAAAAACCAGGTGGTCTCCTTTGCGCCCCACAACAATCGGCTTACCGGGCTTAATGGCAGCCTTCTGCACGAAAAGATTAACCCCTTCTTCCTCTAAGATCCGATGCACATAGTCGAATTCACCCATGGAGACGCCACCACTAAAAAGAAGGAGGTCATACTGCAGGCCTTGCGACACCACTTCCCGTGTGCGTTCAGGATCGTCCGGGGTCACGGGAAAAACCTGCGCATCCAGCCCAAGCTTGTGGCACTGGGCCCACAAGCTGTAGGCGTTCGAGTTGCGGATTTGACCGAATGTGGGCTTTTCTTCCACTTCAACAATCTCGTCGCCGGTAGGAATAACGGCCACCGTGGGGGCCGCAAAGACTTCCACCTCCTTGTGGCCAAAAGTTGCCAGGACGCCCATCTCTGCAGCACCAAGCGCTCTTCCGGAAACCAGAACCGTCTCCCCTTGCCGCACTTCATTTCCTTGTGCCGCAACATTCTCTCCCTCGGTTACCGGCTCGAGCACTTCTACCGTCTCGACCCCGACAGCGCGGGTCTTCTCGATCATCTGTACCGCATCGGCTCCCGGTGGCACTGGCGCTCCCGTCATGATCTGAACCGCTTTGCCGGCCTCGACCCGGGGTAGACTCGTACTACCAGCAGCCACCACCCCGATGACCTCAAGCTCCACCGGAGCCGTGGCAGTGTCCTGGCTGCGCACGGCATAGCCATCCATAAAGGATTTCTTGAAAGGGGGCAGATCGAGGTCAGCCAATACTGGGTGAGCCAGAACGCGGCCCAGGCTTTTCCGCAGCGGCAGGCGAACCACTTTCGGCTCGGGAACCTGGGCGAGAACTTCTCGGAGTGATTCTTCGTAAGTTAGCATTGTCTTCGCCTAGGCTCCTTTAAATAACAATCGTTTCCTTGTGTTCTCCATAGACATCCCGCATGGCATCAGCAATTTCCCCAACCGTAGCATAGACCTCAACGGCCGCTATGATCACGGGCATCAGGTTGGATGATTCCCGCGCATACCGGCGAATCTTTTCCAGGGCACCTTCGACTTGACTCGAATCACGGCCCTTTCGCAGAGTTTTGAGTCGACTGACTTGACGCTGGCCAACCTCGGGGTCAATGCGTAGAACTTCTATGGGAGACTCTTCGCTCTCAAAGCGGTTGACTCCCACGACGATTTCGTCTCCTGATTCCAGGCGGGCCTGATGCCTATAGGCCGCCTCTTGAATCTCTCTTTGCACATAGCCGGACTCGATGGCTGGGAGCATCCCTCCCAAGGAACGAATCTTCTCCATATAACTTTCCGCTTCTTTTTCCAGGTCTAGAGTGAGCTTTTCCACGTACCAACTTCCGCCCAGGGGATCCACCGCCTGGGGAACACCCGTCTCGCAAGCTAAAATCTGCTGAGTCCTGAGGGCCAGGAGCGCCGCCTGTTGGGTGGGCAAGGCCAGGGCCTCATCCTTGGAGTTGGTGTGAAGCGATTGGGCCCCTCCCAGGACCGCCGAAAGAGCTTGCAGCGTCACACGCACTACGTTGTTCTCCGGACTTCTGGCAGTAAGAGTACTTCCCGCCGTCTGGGCGTGGAAGCGCAGCTTCCAGGACTCTGGGCGACGTGCTCCCAACCGCTCACGCATCAGGCGAGCCCAGAGCCGGCGGGCGGACCTGAACTTCGCCACCTCCTCAAAAAACTTGTTGTGTGCGTTGAAAAAAAAGGAAAGTCGAGAAGCGAAACTGTCAATCTCCAGACCGGCTTGGACCGCCGCCTGAACATAGGTTTCTCCGTTGGCCAGGGTAAAAGCGATTTCCTGTGCGGCCGTGCAGCCAGCCTCTCGGATATGGTACCCGCTAATAGAGATGGGGTTCCAGTGAGGCACCTCTTTTCTACAGAAGGCAAAGATGTCCGTGATGATTCGAATCGAAGCCTCTGGAGGGTAAATGTAGGTCCCTCGAGCGATGTACTCCTTGAGGATATCATTCTGAACGGTGCCCCGAAGATCGCTCCACTTCTCCCCGTTCTTTCGAGCCACCGCCAAATACATGGCCAGTAATATGCACGCCGTGGCATTGATGGTCATGGAAGTGGACACTTCTGCCAGTGGGATTCCCTCAAAGAGCCGCTCCATATCTTCGAGGCTGTCAATGGCAACACCCACCTTCCCGACTTCTCCTGCCGCAAGCACGTGATCTGAATCGAGGCCAAGCTGGGTGGGGAGGTCAAAGGCAACAGACAGCCCTGTTGCACCTTGAGAACGGAGGTAACGATAACGCCGATTCGATTCTTCGGCACTGGCATATCCGGCGTACTGCCGCATCGTCCAAAGACGCGTGCAGTACATCTCCGAATAGATTCCTCGGGTGAAGGGGTACTTCCCAGGTTCTCCCAAATCCTTCTTGTAATTCAAGCCCTCAGCGTCTTCAGGGCGATAGACGATCTTGGGTCGGGACGTCTTCTGTTTGGAGAAGGAACCTCCTGTTCGGGAGCTGATTTCCACTTTACATCAGGTCGAAGTTTGGTATCATGATTTTAAGGGTGAATTCGGATATTAACAGAGCAAAGGGATCGGATTCAAATGCAAGGTGAGGAGTTAAAAGGGCATCGAAAAAAACTTGAGATTGCCATCAATCAGGCTCTTACCGAATCCCCTCAGGTCAATGATGCCATTCAGGCCATCCGAGATGTCGGTTACGATGTGTTTTTGATTATTGAAGCAACCATCGGCTTCAACCGCAAGGAAGAATCCTCTTTAACTCCAAAGCAGCCGACCGTTCGTCTTAAGCTCAGCACTCACGACGAGAAGTTTCTCAAATCTCTCAAGATCGCTCCTGAGTGATCCGTCGAATTCTCGAACCTTCGACCAAGACGGTAGTCCTCCCCAAATGGAAAGGCCCTGTTCCACGGAAACCATCACTCCACCCGGATGTGGGTTTCCTGAAAATCAGAAACTCGACCCACTTGCTCCCCCAGGAAACCGGCGGCCTTTAGTTCTTCAGCCAATTGCCCTGCTTCTTCCTCTGGCAGGCTGATGAGCAGCCCCCCGGAAGTCTGAGGATCCAGCATAATCTGTTGGCGAAGCGAGGATATGTCGTTCCAGACAATCGACTCGCCGACATAGTGGCGATTCGACTCAATGCCTCCGGGAAGCATCCCCTGTTTCGCCAACTCTTCAGTCCCTTTGATCACCGGGATCTTGGCGGCACTGAAAGTGAGGGTGGCGCCACTTCCCTGGGCCATCTCGTAGGCGTGGCCGATGAGACCGAAACCCGTGACATCCGTCACCGCGTGGATGTGGAATTTTTCCATCCCGTCACGGGCGGGGGCGTTCAGTTTTCGCATCCACTCAATCGCATCTTGGGCGACATCAGGGGGGGTCTTTTCAAACTTGATCCCGGTGGCGATGATCCCCGTTCCCAGGGGTTTGGTCAGCAACAGAACGTCGCCGGGCCTGGCGGCACTGTTACTGTATATTTTCCCTGGGTCGATCAGGCCCGTCACGCAGTAGCCAAATTTGATCTCCTGATCCTGAACAGAATGCCCGCCGATTACTGCGACCTGGGCCTCTTTCATCTTCTCGGCACCTCCACGGAGAATCTCATGCAGAACTTCCTCGGCCAATTTATCCTTGGGGAAGCACACGATAGAGAGTGCGAAGCGGGGGGAGCCCCCCATGGCATAAACATCGCTCAGGGAGTTGGCCGCCGCGATTTGTCCGTAGACGAAGGGATCATCGACGATAGGCGTAAAGAAATCCACCGTCTGGACCACTGCCGTCTGGTCATCCAAGCGGTACACTCCGGCATCATCGGCTTTATCGAAGCCGACCAACACATTGGAATCCTGATAAACGCTGATCTCGGCTAACGCCCTTTGTAGCACCTCCGGTGCTAGCTTTGAAGCTCAGCCGGCACAGTCAACCAACTCTGTCAGCCGTTTCTTTTTACGAAATAGCATCGTGGCATTATACCGCATCCCCATTTGACTTTTCTGAAGCGATTCCTCTCCTTCTTTCCCCGCACTGAAGAAGATCACCGGGCTCCTGCCGTTGGTTGTCATATAATCATTCCCTATGGCTGAAACCTATTACGACGTGATCGTCATTGGAGGGGGCCACGCTGGCTGCGAAGCAGCCATGGCAGCGGCGCGGATGGGTGCAAAAGCAGGATTATTCACTCTCAACCAGAAAATGATCGCGCAGATGTCTTGTAACCCCTCAATTGGAGGCATCGCTAAAGGGCATTTGGTGCGAGAAATTGATGCTCTCGGCGGCGTCATGGCTGAGGTTGCAGACCGCACGGGTATCCAGTTTCGACTTCTCAACCGCAGTCGGGGCCCGGCTGTCCAAGCCCCGCGAGTGCAGTGCGACAAAGAACTCTACCGAAAGGAGATGCAAAGGCTTCTTCACAAACAGGAGGGGCTCAGCCTGGAGCAAACCGAGGTGACCGCCCTTGTCCGGGAAAAGGGTCGGGTAACGGCCGTTGAAACCGATGATGGTCGACGCATTGGCTGCGGCACCGTCATTCTGACTACAGGGACCTTCCTGAATGGTCTGTGTCATGTGGGCGAACACAAGTTTGCTGCCGGCCGATCAGGGGAGAAGACTTCGGTGCAACTCGCCGAGTCGATCCTGCGTATAGGTTTTCAAATGGCCCGCTTGAAAACCGGTACACCACCCCGGCTTGAACGGGAGAGTATCGACTTTTCCTCCTTCCAGGTTCAGCTTGGAGATGAAACACCGGCGTTCTTCTCCTTTCGCAGCGATGGCCTCTCTCAACCGCAGGTGCCCTGCTGGATCACCCGCACCAACGAACAGGTACACCAGATCATTCGGGACAACCTTCACCGCAGCCCACTTTACGGCGGAGAAATTGTAGGGATTGGACCACGCTACTGCCCCTCGATTGAGGACAAGATCGTCAAATTCTCTGATCGAAACCAACACCAACTTTTCCTTGAGCCGGAGAGCCTCAATTCCAATACCATATACGTGAATGGTCTCTCCACGAGCATGCCCTTGGATGTGCAGCGGGCCATGCTCGATCACATCAAAGGGCTTGATCGGGCCTTGATCGTGCGCCCGGGCTACGCCGTAGAATATGACTTCGTCCAGCCCACCCAACTGCATTCCACGTTGGCCGCGGAAAAAGTCGAAGGACTTTACCTGGCAGGGCAAATCAACGGCACCACAGGTTACGAGGAGGCGGCCGCTCAAGGCCTGATTGCGGGCATCAACGCCGCCCTGAAGGTTCTCGGCAGGGAGCCCTTTATTCTCAGTCGTTCTCAGTCCTATATAGGCATTTTGATTGATGATCTGGTCACTCGCGGAGTTGACGAACCCTACCGAATGTTTACTTCGCGAGCCGAATATCGGCTGTTGCTGCGTATCGATAATGCGGATCGGCGGCTGATGCCCCATGGCTTCCGTCTGGGCCTGGTCTCTACCCCCACCTACCGTCGTTTTAAGAAAAAGTGGGAGCGCATCGATAAAGCATGTAACTACTTTAAAACCAATAGCTTACGTAAATCTACGGGCTCCTTTAATGAGCTGCAGCGAAAGTTTGGAGTGGAGGCGGGAATCCCTTTCCAGAAGATTCTGAAGCGGCCCGAAGTTCAGATCGAGGACCTGAATACAGTGCTAGAAGAGAGTGGCTTAGCCTTGAACCGTGAAGAGCGCCATGTCGTTCAAACACAAATCAAATATGAGGGCTATATCCTTCAACAACTGCGCGACGTTGAGCGTTTGCAATCCCTTGACAACCGGCCTATTCCTTCCACCTTCAATTATGAAAAGGTCTCCGGGCTCTCCCGCGAAGTGGCGGAACGACTGGACAAGGTAAAGCCCGATAACCTGGGCCAAGCCTCCAGGGTTCCCGGCATCACACCGGCTGCTATTTCGATCCTGCGCATTCACCTGTCTTAGTCATCCGACTACGACATTTTTCGCTGAGAGTTCGGCGGGGACATGCGAGGAGACAGGGGCCTGCTCATAAGTGTCCCTTTACAAAGGGAGGAACGTTTCACGTGAAACGGCGGCGGTTCAGACTTCTAAAGGGGACAGAAGTCCTTTCGTGGCTCGCCGGAATAGCTCTAGGTTTGTTCTGGGTGATCGTTGCTATTGCTTCAGAACAGAGCTTGCTCTAGGGGGGGGGTGCTCGTTTTGGGTTCTTGGTGCCGCTTAATGGGTTGAGAGAGCACTTTCTCGGGGGCATGTCCCTTTCAATTCACGGCGGGCAGCGCAAGAGCGCGTTGCTCCCGAAGGC